>DAOSWS010000008.1 GCA_035593605.1 Thermoanaerobaculia bacterium
AAATCTGATTGAGTTGCTCCTTCCAAAAGGGAGCGCTGTCCAGAGTCTGTTTTTGAAGGCAGGGGGTCAGAACTTATATCTTTACATTGGAAAGTCAGCGTCAGCCTTTAATTGCTGGTAAATTTTGGGTTAATGTACCGTACCCGCCACACAAACAATGCCATAATGCACGAAAGCCAGCTAATAATCCAAAAACTTACCACCTGAAGAAGGTAGAGGAAAAGGAACGGTACGATTGAAAGTGGGTGCTGCCTACAACTACGATTTGCGATAGGGTCGGGAAAGCTGAATCTCGCCGGAAAAATGTTTTGCCATCTGGCGGACCATCTCTTCCTCGTGGCCCAGGTACTTGGGAGAGATGTGAAGGGGTCGGAGACGTTTGGCACGAACCTGCTGTGCAATTACAGCGGCATGGAAGGCATTGAAGTGGTTTCGCTCCAGTGCTCTTTCTTCCTCACCCTCCGGAAAGGCCGTCTCCATGTATAGAATATCAACTCCTTCCAGGAAAGGGATGAGTCGCTCCAGGTTTTCTTCATGGTACGCAGTATCCACGACATATCCGATCGAACGGCCCGGTGTAACAATGACCAGTTCCCGTGTGATTTCGCCGATCGGGCGGCGGCCCGCCGGTGTATCCATCGGTGTCGACTCATCCATACCCAGCTTGATTGCCCTTTTGATTTCTTTGAGCCAGGGACCCGGAGGAAGTCCGGCCTCTGTAAGAGCCTGTGCGTTGATGTTGACATGGTCATGCTCCTCCATTCGAAAGGCCAGCACGGGAATACCATGGTCCAGCGTACAGGCAGTGACCCGGTGCACCTCATTTTCTACGATCGGACCGTCGGAAGGGCACTCACGGAGCGACTCCATGACGAAGTGATTTCTGCAGGAGAAGGTGGCTTCTTTTCGCGTCGTTTCTCCGACCTCCAGGACTCGTAATCGAAAGGGATAATCCTCTCCCAGGTTCCAGGTAAAGGCGGAGAGAAAACCGTTCACGTTGGAAACGAAACCTTCAGGACCCACGAGAAGAACCTCTTCATCCCGGGTCAGATTTACGCGGAGAAAGTGCCCCATGCCGACAAAATGGTCCACATGAGTATGTGTAACAAAGGCGGCACGCACCCTGCGCAGGAGCCGGGTCGCCACATGGGACACAGGCGGGAGGTCAAAGAGGTACTCATACCCTTCCACAATGACATGAACGATCACCCCCGGGTCCCCGCAGGGCCGATGGAGAAGCCTGGGAAGGAGTTTCTCACGCATGGACCTATTTTGACATAAAAAACTCACAAACCTTAAGCCGTGTTGCGCGGGCTTCCTGATTCTGGTATGTTCATCCGAATGGAATACGCGTTTATCCTGGAAATCGTGAAAAAGATCCTGAAAACGGATCTGCTGTATATTTTTTACAGCAAGGGTGGATTTCACAATCAGGTATTTCCTCATTCGACAAACAAGGAACCGATCCCCAACGTGTGCTCCAGGGAATGCGCTCATCACATCAACTGGATTCCCATCGACCAGTGGCCCGATTGCCCGATGTCAGGATGCATTCTTGATGACTTTTCCTCCTTCGCCGGAGTCATCTGTATTCCCTTTTCCAATAATTTCATCCTGGTTCCCGTTACAGCCCATCCGGGAGAAGATATTCTTGTGCTCATCAAGGAAGCCCTGGAGATTCATGTCCGGGAGATGAATCTTGTCTTTGAGCTTGAACGCAAGGAACACCGGGAGAAGACACTCTTTGAACTTCATCAGCGCCTCGTCGGGAAGATCGCCTTCGAAGATCTTCTCAACGAAATGCTCCTCTTCATTAAAGACTCACTGGGGTACCACAACTGCGCGATTCTTCTCTACGAAGAGGATGGTGAACATCTGAAAATTGTTGCTTCGATCAACTACCCCCATGAAGTCGTGGAAGCCTTTCGAATCACCTCCCGGGACGGCATCACCGGATATGCCGCTCTACATAACGAAATCGTGATTGTGGAAGATGTTCTCGATGACCCCAGGTACATCCGCTCCAGCCAGGCCACCCGATCGGAGATGGCGATCCCCCTCCGCGTTCATGGAAGTGTCATCGGTGTCCTGGATGTCGAGAGCGACCGCCCCGGATTTTTCAGTGAAAACGATCGCCTCATTCTGGAACCCTTTGCCCACATTCTGGCCGTCGCCATTGAGAATGCCAAGCTGTACCGGACCCTTGAAGAACGGAACGAGGAACTAAAAGACTTTTTCTTTCACACCGTCGAAACATTGGCCGAGGTCATCGAGGCCAAGGATCCCTACACACGCGGTCATGTAGGCCGGAGTGCTTACTTCGGCGAGCTCCTTGCCGGGCTGATGGAGCTGGATGATGCTCAGATCGAACAGGTTAAGCTGGGATGTATCCTCCACGATATCGGGAAGATCGGTGTCCCGGAAACCATTCTTCTGAAAGGTTCCCATCTCTCCGATGACGAGATGGTTATCATGCGCCGCCATCCCGAAATCGGGGTTCAAATCCTGCGGGGTATTTCCCAGCTCGAGCCGGTGATTCCGTTCATCCTCCACCACCACGAGCGCTTTGATGGTCATGGATACCCGAAGGGGATCGGAGAACACGAAATTCCGCTGGGAGCCCGGATCGTAGCCATCGTCGATGCCTTTGATGCCATGGTGTCGGATCGCCCTTACCGCTCCCGTCTCCCCCTCAGCCATGCAATGAAGGAGCTGGAACGAGAATCCGGTGGCCAGTTCGATCCAGAAATTGCGAATCTATTTCTTGCCTGGCTCCGGGATCGTGAGAACCAGGATATAGTCACCCGCCTCAGCAACGGAGAAGGTCCAGCGGCGTAATAATCCCCGATATCTTTCCTGTAACTTTTCCGAGCCGCCTTCCATTTCAAGAATCTTTTCCATCTTCCCATGTTGATCAATCAGGAGATGAATCGACATGACGGTACCCCGCTCGTCCAGAAGGACGGAACGCGGCGGATGGACCGTTTGCACCACTCTCCCCGACGGAAAAACCTGCACCAGGATCAACGGTTCTTCAGGCGTGCCGGGAGGGAAGGCATGGGTATAGATCAGGATCAGGACAAGGAGAAGCATGACCGAGGCGCCGATCACACCAAGGGTTGTCTCCCAGAGCATTCCAGGGAGTCGGCGCGTTCTTCCCTTACGGTCTCTGGCCACTCTCTGCAGAAAGGCTCGACGGAGGGAGGGGGGTGGGTCCAGGGATCGCAATGCCTTCAGGTTCCGCGTGGCCACTTCCAGAGCCTCTTGAATTTCACGGCAGGCCGGACAGGTTGAAAGATGAGCCTGCACCTGATCTCTCTCGATCCCGGAGAGATCGTTGGCGGCCATCCGCTCCCGGATCTCATCACAGTTCATGATTCCTGAACTCCTTTCGGAACTGCTCCGCGAGGGCAAGGCGAGCACGGGCGAGGCGGGAACGGACGGTGCCTATGGGAATGGAGAGAATCTCTGCAATTTCTTCATAGGATAGTTCTTCCGTCTCCCGGAGGACCAGAATCTCCCTGTATTCCGGACGAAGATCCCTGAGAGCCCTTACAACCTTATCTGATCGTTCCATTCTGAGTGCGTACTGTTCCGGTCCTTCCGCTGGCGAACTCAGGTCAATGTCTTCCAGTGATCTGGACCGTCGGTTTCGTTTGATCTCGCGCTTCAGGCGTGTCCGGGCTGTGTTCAACGTGATGGAGATGATCCAGGTTTTCAGCGTCGACCGTCCCTGAAACCCCTGGATGGAACGCAGAACCTTGAACAAAACATCCTGAGCGCAATCGCTTGCGAGGATTTCATCTCCCAGCACGCTCATGGCCAGCCGGAAGACCATAGGACCGTACCGGCTGAAGAAGAGTTCCGAAATTCCAGGATCCCGGATCTTCAGGCCGTAGACGAGATCCTCATCCTTCACAATCATGGGACTCTCCGGCAGCCTGGAAGTTCCGGATCAAGAGCTTAGCTCCGCCCAAGGTAACGGTATGTATTCTCTGAAAGGACCCGCCGGGTGATCCGGTTTGAAGAATCGGCCCGGACTAGATGATCAGCCACCCGGGAGGTCCAGGTTGGACGGGAAAACTGACCGCTGTAGGGAACCGGCGTATCGGTTTCGACAAGAATCAGGTGCAGATCAATCGTGAGAGCCGTCGAACAGGCCTCTTCAGAGAAAAGGATCGATGGACCCGCGGAAACAAAGATCCCCTCCGCATTGGTTGCCCTGAGCAATTTCTTTGAATGGGCAAACCAGTGGAGAAGTGCCTGGAGCCCGGTTTTTTTATGAAAGGAAATGGCCTCTTCCATGGTCTGACGAAGGGCACGCCGGGAATGCAGGTTAATCGGAAGACGATGTGCCTCGGCTATCTCCATCTGCGCATGGAGGTGGGAACGCTGCAGGGATTGTGCCGTTTCGTCTTCGGCATGTTTGAAATCCAGCCCGATCTCACCCATACAGACCGCTTCCTTCGCATGTTTCTGCAAAAAGTTCAGGCTGCGTTCCCAGGTTGCTGAATCGTAGTAGACCGATTCCGCTGGATGGATTCCCAGACCGGGAAGAACAAAGTCCGGAAAGCGGTCCCGGATCGCAAGAACCGCCTCCATCGTTTTCAGATCCTCACTCACACAGATGACCGATTCAACTCCCGCATCTTTCGCACGCTGGACTTCTTCCTCAGGGTGGTCAAGGCTGTACAGATGGCAGTGGGCATCGATCAGGTTCATCGGTTCAGGCATTCCCATGGATTATAAAGTGTCCCGGGACGGAAAGAAAACGGGCCTTCCCGGAGGAAGGCCCGTGAGGTATCTCAGTTGGTGGTGATTCCGGGTGAACCATGGCCGTTCAGAATGGTCTCCGCACGGGAGACAAGATCGAAAAACTCGTCCGTCTGCGCATTCAGATGAGCGGTTTTCGGGATGGAGCCGGCGACCTTCAGGATCGCGGTAAATCCTCCATCCTCCTTTGCCCAGTAACTGCCCCGGAGAATTTCCGCAAACTGGGCCACGAGCGCATCGACGACCAGGTAGGGAGAGGCTGCAGAAAGCTTCCTGGCAAGGTTCTTCCGGTGGATGGATCGGGCGATCTCCCGGGCGGTGTCGCTGTCGGGTTGTTTATAGCGGATCCGGACCACACCCAGGTCATTTCCACGTTTTGCGAGCTTAACCTCATAGAGGGCAATCACCGTGTGTCCGGCGTTGACCTCCCCTGCATCCACCCGGTCATTCCGGAAATCAACATCCCGGACATCCCGGTTTTCATACCCCAGAAGGCGATAACGAAGAACCGTGTCGGGGTTAAATTCAACCTGGATCTTCACATCCTTGGCCACGGTCTGCAGAAGGCCCGTCAGCTTCTGGAGGAAGAATCGCTCCGCCTCTTCGTAGGTATCGATGTACGCGTACATGCCGTTTCCCCTGTCGGCCAGGCGTTCCATCAGGACGTCGTTATAGTTGCCCATCCCGAATCCGATCGCGGTCAGAAAGACGCCTCTCTGGGCAAAAACGCTCAGCTGTTCCAGGATGTCTTCCGCGCCGGTCCGTCCCACATTGGCAACTCCGTCGGAGCATAGGATCACACGGTTGACCGCACGGGGATCGAACGCATTGAAGGCCATCCGGTACCCGATCCGCAACCCTTCTTCTGCGTTTGTCGATCCGCCGGGACGAAGCTGGCGGATAGACTGAAGTATTTCTTCCCGGTTTTCCGGAGTCACCCGTTCATGGCTCATGAAGGATTCCCCCCTCGACCCGTACACGGCGATTCCGATGGAATCCCGGCTGTCGAGACGATCGACCAGGAGCCGGAGGCTGCGCTTGACCAGTTCCAGTCGGTTTTCACGGTTCATGGATCCCGAAACATCGATCACGAAAGTCAGAACGACCGGCTTCCGGGATTCCTCCGGGATTGACCGTGCGGCGAGACCGACGCGAACCAGGTGATACCCGTCACCGAATGGCGAGGGAACCCCGTCCACGTGGATCGCCCAGTCCTCGTTCCGCTCCTCCGGGTATCCCTGGGGAAAGGCGTTGACAAACTCTTCCACCCGGACGGCATCCTGGGGGGGAAGCTGACCGCGCATCAGGTAGTTCCGGGCCACAGTATAGGACGCTGTATCCACATCTACGGCAAAGGTGGAAAGAGGATCTTCCTCCGTGACGATGAAGGGATTGACCCCGGCGTGCTCGAAGAACATCGACGGGTAGGGCTCCCCGTTGGGAGGCACGCTGCCCCCGACGTTGGAGGGATCGTGTGTTGCAGATCCCCCTCGGAGTCTGTCATTGGAAACCGTAACCTTTTCTTCAAATTCACCATAGGTAATCGGTGCGGGAGGCGGTGTCTGGGCCTTTTTCTCCTCAGCCCGTCTGGATTTTTCCAGACCCGATGCCGACGTAGAACCCGTTCCCGCCACCTCGGTTGGCGCATCCTGACGAATTTCTCCTGCAGCCCGCTTGTCCTTCGAACGCTCTACAGTCTGGTCATAATCCTGACCCTTACGATCTGAATAGAGGGCATCCATCTCTCTCGGCTCTGCCGCACTGGACGGTGCTGTCCGAAGTTCGGGTGCTGATTCTTCAGACCTTACGCCTGTCGTCCTCAGTGCCTCACCCATTTCTCGATCCTGCACTTCGTTCTTCTCTCCTGCCTTCTGAACTTCCTTCATCGCCGGTGCGTACTCGTCGAGACCGGCCTTGCCGATCGTCGCTCGGCTTTCCTGTCCATCCCGGTCGTAAGGTATTGCAGAGGAAAGATCTCCAGTATCAGCTTTTATTGACATTTCTTTCTGCGCCAATGGTGTTGATTGAGATTCAGCCACGGCCTTCGCCTGGGGAGCCGTGAGATCAACGAGACCCTGCCTGTTGCCGACCCTGAGGATAGAAATTGCGATAACCCCTACAACAAGGGCTGCCGCGACGGGGAGCCAGTACCGGATCGGGGTCCGGAAGGTTCGCACATCGGCTTTCGTGGCCTCCGCCACGATTCGATCCACCTCTTCATCCGTCGATTCCAGCGCCGGGAACCCGTCCCGGATCATCCCGACCGTCGATTCCAGCTGAGTCAGCTCAGCCCGGCAGAGTTCGCACGTTTCCAGGTGCTTCTCTACCATCTCATGATCTGCAGGCTCCAGTTCGTGAAAGAGGTAAGCGGCAAGTTTTTCTTCGATATGTTCGTGTTTCATGATTGTCCTCCTTGTCCAAGGTGGGAGGCCATTCTTTTCAGACCGTGATGGAGGATGTAGCCCACATTGGAAACGGAGAGGTCCATGGATTGGGCAATCTCCTGGTAACTCAGACCCTCGACGACCTTCAACAGGACGACGGCCCGATCCCGCTCCGACAGTACATCCATGGCTTCACGGACCTGCAGGGTCAGATCGGGGGGCAGGCTTCCCCGGGAGGAGATGTGGATGGCCCCTCCCAGGCGTTCCTCGCCTCGTCTCTTCCTCTGCCGGATCTGGTCGATGCATTGGTTGCGGGTCACTTTAAAGAGCCAGGCCATGGGATTTTCCCGGATCGACCTTCCCACGCGGTAGAGCTTCGTGAAGGCTTCCTGGACCGCGTCCTTTGCGGCGTCCCAGTCCGAGATCACGGCGTACGCATAGTGCGTAAGGCGGCTTCTGAGCGTCCGCACGACCTCGGGGAAGGTTGAAGCGTCTCCGTCGATGAAGGATTGAAGAAGGGTTCCCGCGTCCGGCTTTTCATCCATGATCGTCTCCATTGTACCGAATCGGTTCGCTGTCTGTTCCATCACGATATGACCTCCTCACCCCACAGACGAACGGGGCCGTATTTTTCTTAGATCCCGCGTCTGCGAGAATGAAACGGGAGCTGCCGGGTGTTGTAACATATGGAAGGAGGTCGGATGAAACGAACGATGACGATTCTTGCCGTAACCTTTGCCTCGCTCCTGGGACTGTCCTGCACGGCCTTTCGGGGCTACCATCTCACATTGAACGGATTTGCCAGTCCCGACATCCCTCTCCGGGTTTCCCCGGATAACACCTTTGCCCTTGTGACAAACCCCGATGCCGAAAATGAAATGTTCGAAAAGGAAGTCATCCGGAAGACCGGCCTCGCTATGGAACAGGCGGGAGTAAAGGTTCTTCCCCGGGAAGAAGCCGACTACCTGATCATGGTGACGTACGGCCTCGGAGGTGAACGGCCGGTGGACAGTTGGGACATCGATCCCGTATTTGACATCATGATCTTTCCCGACCCCCGCATCTTCTTCCGGGGATTCACCTTTTCCCCGGTGCGGAGAGGGGCCTATCTTCACTGGATGGAAGTCAATGTAATCGAATCCGAACCCTTTGACAGGGATGGCACACGCTCCATCGTGTGGCTCGCTCAGATCGCCTGCTTATCCCCCTCCAACGATCTCAGGGAGACGGTGGATGCCATGCTGGTGGGAGCCATGGAGATATTCGGGACCGACACCGGGCGTGCCGAATCCGAAGTCATTGAACCCTGGGATGCACGGCTGGATATCTTCAGACAACCTGACAACCCCTGATTCGTGATCTGAATTCCTTTGAGGGTTTCCAGGTTCGGGCAGGATGTACCCGGTTCGCGTGAGGTTGTGAAATCTGGGATAATAGAACCATGGCCCGCAAGAATCTATCACTGACCCTGGCCTTTATGAATACGAAGGGAGGGTGTGGGAAAAGCCTTCTCGCCTATAACGTTGCAGGCATGGTGGCGGACCAGGGATATCGGGTTGTTCTCCTGGATGCGGACCGCCAGGGTTCGGCCTGGGAAATGTACCGGGCCCGGACCCGGGAACTTCCCTTTACCGTCCAGCATGTACCGGACAGCCTGGACGAGGCCCTGACTCACCGGTCGGAGGAAGTCACAATCGTGGACAGTCCCCCGAACCACGACGAAATTGCCATGATCCTCATGGACAGGATGGACACCCTGGTCATTCCCATGAATCCCACTCCCCAGGATCTTCGGGCCACCACAGCCCTGCTTCCTCTTCTAAGGCATTCACAGATGAAACGAACTCCTCCCCCCCGTGTTCTTTTCGTCTTTAACCGCGTCCGGCCCCGGCTCGCCATCGTGGAGACGATGTACACCCTGGCGGACCGGCTCGGAGTCTTCCCCACAATCAGCATCCCCGAAACATGCGCCTTTCAGGAAGCATCCTTTGCCGGACTTCCGCTCCACCGGTGGGAGGCCGACCACAAGGCCGTAACCGCAATCGAATTGCTCACTCAGGAGGTGACAGGATGGCCAAACGACAAAAGTTAGAAGCCCTGCTGGATCGTTCCGTAGAAGCAGAACCCGTACCTCCCCCACCGGAACCGGCCAAGCAAAAACGGACAGCTGCCGCAAGAAAACCCGCGGCCGCAAAGCAATCCAGAAGGCCTCAATCGAAAAGAAAACCGGCTGCCGTGAAAAAACCGATACAGAAAAAAGCTGCGGTAAAAAAAGAATCGGAGGACATTCTCGTAACTGAGCATGGACCGAAAATCAGGAAAGGGAAAAAGTATTACCGGATTGAAGTCACAATCTCTGCAAGGGTGTCCAAGGACTTTGCGAGGAAACTCATGGATAAAGGAACGAACCCGTCCGATCTCCTTGAACAGGTGCTCCGCGGCATGCTTCGGAAGGTGAAATGAACGCGGTTCTGGACATTCACCCTTACGGAACCCTCACCCTTACCGGATTTGAGCGGGCTTCCCACGAAGAAAACCACGAAAACTTCATTCGGGACAACTGGGAAGCCCTGGCCGGGTACGCCTACCTTCAGTATCGGGAGCGGGGCGGCGGAGCGCTGGCCCTGGTGGTTGAAGATAAGGAAATGCACTACCTGACGGAGGAAGATGGGGAGATCTTCGAACAGATGGCGGACGACCAGGCCCGGGACTTTATTCGTCTGTACGACCCCGAGCTGCATTTCGTGATTCTCATCGTCTGTCCGGGGAAGAAGCAGAAGATTCTTGCCTACCGGTACGGCGCGAAGAACATGACTCCAAAGGAAGCCAGCGAGAAGATGATGGGAAGCCTCCTTCAGGGGCTGGACACCTGACGATGGCCCGGCGGCCGATTCTGGGGTTTTTCACAGGATGCTGCTGTTGCGGATGCCTTTCCCTGCTCTTTATCCTGATGATTGTGTCCTACTTCTTCCGCGGCATCCTGACCTTCATTTTCGGATCGGGCTCCTGAAAAAACGATCTATCTACTGAATACGGACTAAGGTTTTTACTTTCTCAGAACGGCCCCTCCGCTGGACAGTTGGCATTGTACGCGGTGACCTGGTAATACCAGGTGTTGTAGGGCCCACCCGGAATATCCCCCGAGATGTCGGTCCACTGATTGTTGGACGTGGCGGCGTCTCCGTCGAGGATATTGCTCGCCACGATCTCCCAGGATTCCTTGGGAAGAGCGGGGTCATTTGAGCGGCGCACATTCCAGCCCGTCCGCTGGTCCAGCTGGTTCCAGTCCTGCCAGTGGATGATGGGATAGTTGTCGGGAACACTCTTGGTCTCCTCGTAAATCCATGCCGCCTCGTCGGGGACGTTGCAGGTCGGCGCGCGGCGCAGATCGGTTTCCATCAGCCCGTTGGCCGTGGGGGAGAACCAGGGGCCGTGCCCCTGGAGGGGAGTCGTGGCCGCACGGTACTTCGTCCGCATTCTCCAGAGATACGGACCATCAGTTTGAAGGATGAGAGAGGGGGAAAGAGCAGTCCCCGTAAGTTGGCTGTTCGTCCATCCATACTCGGTCTGAAAGGGATTGAGGCCGGAAGAGAAGGTCCCTCCCAGTGGGGTAACCTGCCATTCGAGCTTCACATCGCTTCGACCGAAGGGCGTCCGGCCCGACAGCGCAAGTCGGAACAGGCCGTCCCCCGCACGACCCAGCGGTGCGATCATCGCACTGTTGTCAATCCTTCTCTGGATCGGGCACAGGGATATCCCCGGCCCTCCTCCACCTAAGTAAACCCAGGCCCGCCCTTCGTCGGTCTCACCGTTGTCATAGGAGGAGATACCCACAAGCACGTCGGCAAATCCATCACCATTTACATCCCCTGCAGGGCCGACGAAGGTGCCCCAGAATGAGGCAGACTCCTGGTCGCTCTCCATCGTCCAATCCGGAGAAGATAGCAGGCCGGAGGCCGAACCGATATAAACCGCAGCCCCTCCCTCTTCCGTTTCACCATTGGAGTAGGACGCGATGCCGATGATGACATCGGAAAAGCCATCCCGATTCACGTCCCCCGCCGGAGCGGTTGACCACCCCAGCAATTGCCCCGCTTCACTGCCTTCAACCGTCCAAGCTGGTGCAGAAGAGAGGCCGATTGATCCCCCCAGATAGACGGCGGCAAGGCCTGCGTCCGGGTAAGTCCCGTCAAAGAAAGGCGACCCGACAATGACATCGGAATAACCGTCGCCGTTTACGTCTCCGGCTGTCGCAACCGCATGGCCCAGGTAAGCGTTGTTCTGATCGCCCTCCGCTGTCCAGGCGGGCATTGCCGAGGGACCGGCAGCCGACCCCAGGTAGAGGAACGCCCGCCCTTCGTTGGGCTGGAAAGCAGGCAGGTCATCATAGCCCCGGGCGCCAATAATAATGTCCGAGTAGCCGTCGCGGTTTACGTCCCCGGCCGTGGCCACGGCATTACCGAAATAGGCGTTGTTCTGCTCACCCTCCGCCGTCCATACCGGTGTCCCGGCGAGCCCTGCTGAACTTCCCAGAAAGACCATTGCCCGTCCTTCGTCCGTTTCGCCATTGTCGTAGCGCCGCACCCCGACGATCACATCGCCGTACCCGTCCCCGTTCACGTCTCCCGCCCCGGCCACCGCCTCTCCGAGAAGGGCCGTGCCCTGGCCACCAAACACCGACCAATCGGCCGATGCCGAGGGGCCCATGGCGCCACCCAGATAGACAAACGCCCCTCCCTCCCGACCAAACCCCTGGGTCATATCGGGCGCGCCGATGATGAGGTCGCTGTAGCCGTCCCCGTTCACGTCACCGGCACCGCCCACGGAGAATCCGAAATGGGCATAATCCTGTTCGCCCGTCAACGACCAATTGGCGACAACGGAAACTCCATCGGGTCCCCCAAGGTAGAGGAACACGGCTCCTTCCTCGGTGAATGCACCACTATAAAATGGTGCACCGATCAGCACATCGTCGAAGCCGTCCCCGTTCACATCCCCGGCGGTACGGACGGCCTCGCCGTACCGGGCGCCTTCTGCGTTGGATTCTCCGGTCCAGCTTGTTGCGGCCGCCAACCCACTTGCCGATCCCATATACACATAGGCCCGTCCCTCATCGGTCTGGCCATTGTCGTACCCAGATGCCCCAACGATGATATCCGAATAGCCGTCCCCATTGACATCCCCCGCCGTCCCAACAAAGATGCCGAAGAAAGCGGAAACCTGGTCGACCTCCTCGATCCAGACCGCGGTCGCGGAAAGTCCCGAGGCCGAGCCCAGGTAAACGAACGCCCGCCCCTCATTGTTCTGGCCGTTGTCGTACAAGGGCGCCCCCACGGTGACATCCGAGTAGCCATCCCCGTTCACGTCTCCCGCCGTTGCTACAGACTGACCAAAATAGGCGTTGACCTGGTTGCCCTCTGCGGTCCAGGCCGCGGTAGTGGAAAGCCCCGAGGCTGAACCCAGGAAGATGAACGCCTGCCCCTCGTTGCCCTGGCCGTTGTCGTAATAGGGCGCTCCCACGATGACGTCTGAATAGCCATCACCGTTTACGTCCCCCGCCGTCCCTACGGCAAAACCGAAATTAGCGGCATCCTGGTCGCTCTCCACTGTCCATGACGCGGTCGTTGAAAGTCCCGAGGCCAAGCCCAGGTAGACATACACACGACCCTCATCGTACTGGCCGTTGTCGTAATAGGGCGCCCCCACGATGACATCGGAATAGCCGTCCCCATCGATATCCCCAGCTGTTGCCACAGATCGGCCGAAAAAGGCGGCATCCTGGTCGCCCTCCACCGTCCAGGCCGCGGTCACGGAAAGTTCTGAGGCCGAGCCCAGGTATACATACGCCCGACCCTCATAGCTCTGGTCGTTGGTGTAATTGGGCGCTCCCACGATTACGTCCGAATAGCCGTCTCCGTTCACGTCCCCCGCCGTCCCCACGGCAAAGCCGAACTCGGCGCTGTCCTGGTCACCCTCCATCGTCCATGACGGGATCGTGGAAAGCCCCGAGGCTGAACCCAGGAAGACATAAGCCCTCCCCTCGTCGGTCTGGTCGTTGTCGTATAAGGGCGCTCCCACGATGACGTCGGAGTAGCCGTCCCCATTCACATCCCCCGCCGTCCCCACGGTAGATCCAAACCGTGCGTTGTCCTGGTCACCCTCCATCGTCCATGACGGGATCATAGAAAGTCCCGAGGCCGAACCCAGATAGAAATACACCCGGCCTTCATCGGTCTGGCCGTTGTCGTAATAGGGAGATCCCACGATGACGTCGGAGTAGCCGTCCCCGTTGACATCCCCCGCCGTTCCCAACCTGTAGCCAAACGTGGCGGCATCCTGATCACCCTCCGCCGTCCAGGCGGGGCTGGTGGCCAATGGATCCACGGTGATGGGGTAGACTGCTCCCTCCGCATCGATGACAATGCGAATACCCCCACCCCTTCCGTAGTCCGTAGATCGTAAACCGGTGACAGGACTCCCCACCCACCCCTCAAAGTGGGCCGGGAGTTCCTGGCCGGTGGCGTCCGTGACTTTCAGCTTCGCGTATCGCAGAACACTGACGTTTCCGCTGTCCCAGAAGTCCACCGCATGGCCGTCCTCGGCGAACTTCGGATGGAGGGAGCCGGAGAGGAGTAGATCCAGATAAAGTCCGGTATTTTGAATTTTGGATTCAATGTTCTTACCTCTACTGACTGCCGGCTGCTGACTACGGTCTACGGGTGGCCGGTGGATTGTAAACCCCTGTTCCAGACCATCGGGAGTGTTGACGTACCATTCGGTGATCCGGCCGCGGTCCAATTCGATGCGGTTGTCGTACACCTGGATCCCCGGCTGTGTGTCCGTCTGCTCCCCGGGCATCAGAAGCGTCAGGCCCCAGGTCCAAGAGGGGACGTCCTCCCGCCTCGGCACCACGGTGATGCCCTTCTCCGTGAACCAGGTCCGGAAGCCCTGTGCCCGGTTGGGGGCCTGGTAGGCTCCCTGCCGGTCGGGGAGGGGAGACTCTTCCTGCCACGTGATGCCGTACTCATCGCTCCGGATGTCCGCCTGGACCCGGAACCACCAGTCCATCCCGGCCCCCGGAGGGAGCTGGACGTCGGCCGATGCCGGCAGAGTGAGTTGGGAAGAAGAAGGCGGCGGATCACCGTGGAGTGATAGTGCTGGGAAAATGAAAAGCAAACTCAACAGACAGCCCGTTCGAATCGTCCGTGCGATCATGGGCTACCTCCTGCGCCCTGAAGATATGTGAACTATATCACAATATCAGGAATGCAAGTAAGGTTGCCCTGTTCCCCTTTAGACATATTTCATATAGAATGATCAAACCGTTTAATTTACGCTACTTCCCCCTTTTACTTTTCCGGTAGAAAACCTCATCCGGGTCTTACATTCCACTCATTTAAACTCTGTTTTCGAATGGGAGCAAATAAAAAGATTTCGGGGCAGCAGAGCTGCCCCGAATCAATACATTACGGTATCTTTATCGTTAGTTTACAAACTGCTCCGCAAAGTACTTCGCTGTCAGGGGTTCTCCTGTCGCGTCAACGACAAATTCATCCCAGCGTTTGGTCTTTCCAGGGGCAAAGACCTTTTCCTTCAGGAAGGCGCCCAGTTCGGGATGGCCTATGAAGATGACATCGGAAGCAGTTCCTTCCTTAAGAATATCCGTTGCCATCGTGTGAAGGAGCTGGCTGGCCAGGAGCTGGCCCAGCATATAGTTATGGTAGTAAACCGGGGACGAGGTCAGATGAATCTTGGATGCCCAGTCCGGTGCATTTCGGCCTTCGGGAGGCGTAAGAAACTGGTATTCGCTCTTCAAGTTCCACCACAGGGCATTCAGATCCTGGTCGGGATCCCGGTATAGCTCCCTTTCGAACCTCAACATGACTTCGGTCCAGCGGCAGAAGACCAGCTGTCCCATCCTCTCCTGCATGTGGAGCTTGTCCCTCCAGGCGTCGGTCGTGGCGTCATCCAGGTCCAGCATCACCTTGAGCCAGTCGGCATTGTTCGTCATGCGCTCGAACATCTCGGCAATGGCTTCAGTCGTGAAGATGTGGGCCTCTTCGCGGAGAAGGAAGGGCAGATTCGGGTCGATGTTCTTGGAATAGACTCCGTGCCCCAGCTCGTGCATCAGCGTGGAGAGCCAGTAATGAGAAGGCGTGATGGAATCCATGGTGCGGACATCACCCTTCCGGTCCACATCCATGCAGTAAGCATGCTGGTATTTGCCATCCCGGCCGTAGAGATCGCTGTTTTCCAGGATTCCCTTCACCGGCAGTCCGATACCATCATAAAAGGTGGACACGATCTGCACGATGTCCTTGTCCTTCAGGACCGCGTCGATGTCCACGCCTCCCAGATCGGGAGCTTCCTGAAAGAAAAAGTCCTGATAGTGCCAGGGCATCATGGCATCCGGCTTGATCCGGTACTTTTTGGCAAGGGTTTCATCGATCTGGGCCTTGACCTGACGGAAGGGTTCGTCGGTGAGGGTTTTCAGCTCATCAAAGACCTTGAAGAGCTCTTCCACGCTCTGCTCGCGGAGATCAAGCTGCATAACGTAGTAGTCATCGTATCCAAGGGCCTTCGCGGCCTCGTTCCGCATCTTAACCAGTTGGATCAGGTCCGGGGCAACTTCTTCACCGACTTTTTTGAAGGCTTCCCAGGCTTCCTGGCGGCGGGCCGACTTCGTCTCTTCCGCAAGAACCGTGCGGAGTGCATTGTCATCCACAGCGGCTCCTTCAAAGGTGGCCCGGAAGGTATTGAATTTCTTTTCAATGTCTGTAGAGAGCTTGACCATTTTTTCAAGAAGGGCAGGATCGATCTGATTTTCAGCATAGGCATTCTTCAGAAGGACCAGTTGCCGCTTCAACAAAGGATCGGTTACTTTTCCCGAAGCTTCCCAGGCCTTCAGCTTTTCGTACTCCTCGTGATTCGAATAGAGGGTACGGATCTTGAGGAGGAGATCGCTGTACTGTGTGTAGTATTCTTCTTTTCCTGTCCCCGTGGCATTCCAGTATGCCAGGTTCATGTCCTTCAGCATAGGTTCAATGGTTGATACATGTGCCGTAAGGAATGTGGAAAATTCTTCCTGAGGATTGGGCGCACAGCCCGTCATCATGAAGACAAAAGCCCCGAGTAGAAAAACCATGGTAATGAAACGCATTCTGTACCTCCGTATGATTTATGAGTATGCATTATCCCAGATTCCGGCAAGGATGTCGCCTCTGGAAAGAAGAAATGAAGAAAAGAGCTATGATGGCGGATCAAGTGGGGGTCTCTGATTCACGGTTTGGATCCACACCAATTTTCGGGCAGTCCGATTGGATGGGACACTGGGCGCACCGGGGATTCCGGGGCAGGCAGACGCGCTGTCCGAAGGTAACCAGAATATCATTCACCGGAATCCACCAGCAGCGGGGAAGAAGTAGCTCCAGAGCCGCTTCGGTTTCCGCGGGAGTCTTTGTTCGAACCCATCCCAGCCTCTGACTGATTCGATGAACATGGGTATCCACACAGATCGCTGGAGTATCAAATCCGAGTCCCAGTACGAGGTTGGCCGTCTTTCGCCCCACCCCGGGAAGGGCCATCAGATCCTCCCGCGTGGAGGGTACCTTCCCATGATACTCCTCCACAAGAATGCGGCCGATTTGATTCAGCTGCTTCGATTTGGTCCGGTAAAATCCCGCCGGATAAATCAGCTCTGCAATCCGGTCAGGATTGGTCTGCGCGAGGTCAGCCGGTCGGGAAACAATTTCAAAGAGCCTCCGGCTTGCTTCCCTTGTTACGGCATCTTTCGTCCGCAGGCTGATGATGCAGGCAACAAGCAGATGGAAGGGATCGTGATACCCTTCGTCCATCTGACGAAGAGTCGTCTTCTGCAGGGTACCCACGTACGCTTCGAGAATCTTCAGGAGGCGGTTAACGTGGAAAAGTGAAGGAACGGGCCCAGCGGGTTTTGGAGAAGAAGGTAAAGAAGACATTGAAAAAGTTTCGCGTTTTTTGAGAAACGGACTCTCTGGGATTGTAGGGCGGGGCTTCATACGACCAGTAAATGAGCCATGGCGTTCCCAGAATATTATCCCTTGGGACAAAACCCCAGAAACGGGAATCGCGGGAGTGATCCCGGTTGTCCCCCAGGGCAAAGATCATGTTTTCAGGCACACGGGTGGGAACATAGACGGGCCGGTGTCCGTCTTCCATCAGGTAATGGGCCCATGGATCCTCCAGGGGCTTTCCATTGATATAAACCGTCTTATCGGTGATAGCCACGATATCTCCGGGCATTCCAATGGCCCGCTTGACGAACATGACCCTGGGGTCTTCGGGATATTTGAAAACGATGATATCCCCGCGTTTGACATCCGACGCGGGAAAGAGTGCATCCAGAAAACCCAGCCCCGGATCGCGAAAGGAAAACTTGTTCACGATGAGATGATCCCCTACAAGAAGGGTCGGAACCATCGACTGGGTTGGGATCTTATAGGTTTGAAAGATGAATACCTTCACAAAGGATGCAAAGATGACGGCCACAAGAATGGCCTCATAATATTCCCTGAACAGGGAGTGCTTCCTCTTTTTCTTTTCTTCCTTTGGCATCGCCGAATTGTAACACAACCCTCCCGTCCTGAAATTCCCATCCTCCGATCTTGCAGGCACCCGGTGCTACAATCTTACTCCATGACGAAGCCTCCGGATATTCCGATTCCAACGGAACCCGTCTTTTCGGATATCAGCCTGAAGTATGATCGGCTGAACCAGATCCTCTCCCTGGGTCTCCATCGTAGATGGAGGCAGAAACTGGTGAAGGATATCCACCCCGGTGACAGGGTTCTGGATATTGCCTGCGGAACCGGAGATGTCGCACTGGCGGTCGAGGAACGGGGTGCCCGGGTCATCGGACTTGATCCCTCCCTCCGCATGCTTCAGCTGGCCCGGACCAAGGGCCTCACTCACCTTGTATGCGCCCAGGGTGAAGCACTGCCTTTTCATGACGGAGTCTTCGACGGAGCCACGGTCGCCTTCGGGATCCGGAACTTTGCCGATCCGAAGGCATGTATGGAGGAGACAGAGAGAGTTCTGAGCACTCCGGGGACCTTTGGTATTCTGGAGTTTTCTCTGCCCCGCAACCTCTTCTGGAGAACAGCGTTTAATTTATATCGAAAACTGATTCCCCTGATCGGAGCCGTCCTTGCTGGCTCATGGGCCGCTTATGGACATCTGGCTACCAGTATAGGTATCTTTGCCTCATTTGATCTGGTCTCCCATGCCCGGAGGGCGGGATTTACGAAGGGTTCCATATCCACTATACTGGGGGGGATTGTCACGTTAACCTTGGTGTCGAAAGGAGAGCCGGATGGCAGAGATTCTTGACGGAAAGACCGTCGCGGATCAGATTCGCGAGAATGTCAGGCAGGAAGTCGAGATTCTTCAACAGCAGGGTATCACTCCGTCCCTTCATGTCCTCCTCGTGGGTGAAGATCCGGCAAGCCAGATCTATGTCAGCTCCAAGACCCGTGCCTGTGAAGAAGTTGGGATTCGAGGCGTACTGCATACCTACCCGGACACCCTGACCCGGGAAGAGCTTCTCCGGACGATCGATGAATTGAACCGCGACCCGGAAGTCGATGGCATTCTGGTCCAGCTCCCCCTTCCGGGAGATCTTCCCGAATTCGAAGTCACGCTTGCCATCGATCCCGCCAAAGACGTCGATGGCTTTCATCCGGTAAACGTAGGGCTTCTTTCCATGGGGAAGGCCGTTGTCAAGCCATGTACTCCCGCCGGGATAATGGAGCTCCTTTATTATTTCGGGATCCCATTGAAAGGTGCCCGGGCTGTCGTCATCGGCCGGAGCAACATTGTAGGTAAGCCGATGGCTCAGCTTCTCCTTGCAGAACATGCAACTGTGACGTTATGCCATTCTCGGACCAGGGATCTTCCGGCAGTTGCCCGTGAGGCGGACATTCTTGTCGCGGCCATCGGGCGCCCCGGCATGGTGGACCGCTCTTTTGTCCGGGATGGTGCAGTCGTGATTGACGTTGGCGTAAACAAGCTTACTGACGCCGAAGAGGTTTCCCGCTTCTTCTCCTCCAATGAAAAGAAGCGTTCTTTCTTTGAACGCAAGGGGTATGTGCTGATTGGAGATGTTCACTATGACGATGTGGAACCGGTCGCTTCCAGGATCACCCCCGTTCCCGGCGGGGTCGGCCCCCTCACGATTGCCATGCTGATGAAAAACACGCTCATGGCCGCCAGGGCCCGTCGTAATATCAAGTGATTATTGGCGTTACAGGAGGAATCGGGTGCGGAAAGAGCACGATCACCCGTTTCTTTCAGGAGCTGGGATGCCCCGTTCTTTCCGCCGACGAGGTTGTACATGAGATTTACGCTTCGGATGCAGAAGTACGGGAGAAGCTCTCCATGGCATTTGGGACAAGGATTTTTTCCGCGAAGGGGGACGTGAACCGCGCGATCCTGGCAGAAGTCTTTTCCAGTAAAGAAACGACCCGGACACTCAACAGGATCGTCCATCCGGCCGTGATCCGGCGCATTCAGATCTATCACCAGGATCTGGTTGACCGGGATCCCTCCACGATTCTCGTGGTGGAAGCTCCCCTGCTTTTCGAAGCCGGAGTGGAAGAAGTCTTTGACCGGATCATCTGTGTGACATGCCCTGAGGAAGAGGGGTATGAACGCTTTGCCGGGGCTGGAAACACGACGCCGGAAGAGGCACGGAAACGGGCTGGATTCCAGCTTCCTCAGGAAGAAAAAGCACGTCGTTCAGATTTTGTGATCGACAACAGCGGGGATCGATCGAAAGCCCGGGAGCGGGTCCTCTCCATTCTGAATACATTACGATCGCAACTGATATAAACCCGGACAGCCAGGATTGCATTCGCCCCACAAGTTTGCTACCGTGAATCCATGGAGCAGACCTTCGTCCTGCCCGGCGCAGAACTGGAGCATTTTCTTACTCGAAAACGATCGATCAACATTTTCCAGACCTACGTTTCCTTTGAAACCTTTCTCCTGAGGGTCCTGGAAATGGCGAACCGGTTTGTTCCCGCGGAGGCTGTATCAATTCTGATGGATGATCCTCGCCACAAAAAGGATGATCCGGAACGAAACGCCCTGCGCTTTGTCGCTACTTCGGGCGCCAGGGCTTCCGGGCTCCTCGGCCGTTCGATCCGTGGAGACCAGGGAATCGTGGGCCACGTTTACCGCGAAAACCACATTTATCTGACCAATGACCCGTACAACGACCCCCATTTTGATTCCGCCTGGGATAAGGAAAATTCCTTTGTCACACGTTCCATCATCGCCGCACCCATCCATATCGAGCGTGCGGTCATCGGGGTGATTGAACTCATCAATGCTGCATCAATTGATGGATTCACGGAAACCGACGCACGGCTTCTGGAGGTCTTTGCCGATTACACTTGCCTTTCCATTCAGAATGTCATGGATGCCAAACGCGCACAGGAAATCGCTCAGCAGGACGAGCTTACCGGACTCTATAACGATCGGTTCTTTCATATTCAGCTGACACAGGACATCCTGGAAGCCCAGAAGAAAGGCGGGGATGTCTGTCTCCTCTTTATGGATCTGGATAAATTCAAGAAGGTCAACGATACTCATGGTCACCTGGCGGGAAGCCAGACCCTGCGTGAGGTCGGTTATCTTTTGCGGGACCTCGTGGACTGGCCCAGGGCTACCCTTGCGCGGTATGGGGGCGATGAATTCGTGATCATTCTTCCCGATGCTCATCTCACCGCCTCGCAGCAGGTGGCCGAATCGATCATCGAAGCGATTCAGACCCATACATTTCTGACCCATCCCTTTGGATTTCTCAAGCAGCCCTTGAATCTTAAGGGTGCCATTTCATGTTCCATCGGCATCGCCTCTTTCCGTAAGATCGTAGCATTCAAGCCTCTCCCCCTGGAAGAGCTGAAGGAGGATCTCATCCGATACGCGGACCGGGCAATGTATCGGGCAAAACAGCGCGGCCACGGGTACGTCGAACTTTCATGAGTCGGGAACCCTGAGGCCCGATCTTGCGTAATGATGAGTGACATGAACGATTCCATCCTCGTAGAACGGTGCCTGGCAGGCGATGAAACAGCGTGGAAATCCCTGGTGGATCGATACGCCAGGCCCGTTTTTTCCGTATGTTTCCAGTTCACCGGGAACGGACACGATGCAGAAGACCTGACCCAGGAGGTTTTTCTGAAGATCTATTCCAACCTGCATCGCTACGCACCGAGATATCCATTTCTGACCTGGGCCATGAAGATTGCAAGAAATCTCTGCATCGACGAGTACAGGCGACGGAAGACCGAACGAAGCTTCAACCATATCGGGGACGAATATCTCCACCTTCTGTCCTCTTCCAGCGATCCTCACGGAGAGACCCAGCAGAGAGACGAACTGAACCGTGCCCTCTCCGCCCTTCATCGCCTTCCGGAAGAGTCCGTTGCCATGATCCTCATGCGGGACCTGATGGGCTTCTCCTACGATGAGCTCAGTGACATCTTCGAGGTCCCTGTGGGTACGGTCAAATCCCGCCTGAACCGGGGCCGTTTCGCCGTTGCCATGGAGATCCATGACACCTCTGCACACCATGCAGAAATGGGGGTACAGGCATGAGCGGGCCCTGCAGAGAATTTCGGGAACGCCTGACGAAGGGCCTCGCGGACTGGAATGATTACAACCATGTGGAAGAGTGCCATGCCTGTGAACTCTGGCTCCAGGAACACATTAATTTCCGTCGGCTGCAGCTTACTCCACCGGAAACCGAACCCGTTCAGGTCAGAACACCAGAGTGCGAAACCTTTCTTGAGCAGCTGGCTCACCATGAGTACCGGAGAGAAGATCAGCTCTCCACCTCGTGCCCCCGCTGTGAAACGACAGCCCGCACCCTGTACGCCCTCCGGGATGCTCTATCGAACCACCTGACACCATCGAAGGCTCTTCGATCCCGTATTTATGACTTTCAGAGGCCGAAAACATCCTTTTTCCTGCAGGCATTGCAGATCGCAGCCGCACTTCTGCTGGCAGCGTTGCTTACCTTTTTCACCACGCCTCTGGGAAAATTCAATGTCGATGCACAAAAGGGAAACCTCTCAAAACGGGTCGTCGTCGAGCTATCTCTTGCCAAGGCCTATCTATACAAAATCTACGGTGAAGCAAGAGGCCGGCTGGCCATGACGCTTGCCCAGAATCCCTCTGACGAGGAGGAAAAAAATGAAATGCCAGTACCATCCGGAAAATGACTCCATCGGAATCTGTATTATCTGTGGCCGAGCCATCTGTCACGATGACATGAACCTCGTGGATAATCGCTACGTATGCAGTCCCTGTTACAGCGAAAGGAAAAAACCGCTTCTCCGACGAAAGAGTCCCGGCTGGACGGTCGTCCTGAACGCCCTGCCCGGAGCCGGATACCTCTATCTCGGCCAGCACATCAAAGGCCTCATTGTATTTCTGTCTTTTCTGGCCGCCGCGAAACTGGAGGAGCCCATCCTCATCATGGGAACCTTAGCTTACGCATTTATTGACGGCTTCCGGCAGGCCCGGTTCATGAACGCGGATCTCTACCAGGAACCTCAGCCCCTGGAGGAGAAGGGCAGGCTTACGCTGGGTATCGCCCTTGTGATTCTGGGTTCTCTCCTCATTCTCGGCAATCTGTACGGCTCCACACTGGAGATCCTGCAGCACATCTGGCCGCTGGCCCTGGTGGCCGTGGGTGCCTGGCAGATTCACGTTGTCATGAAGAATAAATCCGAAAAGAAGAAGCCCGAAACAGATACAGTTAATACGGAAAACTCTTGACGTCAGGGGTCTCCCGAGTATAATCATGATCGTGCCGGGGGAGTCACCTCCCCCATCTATTATTTGTGGCACGAAATTCCTGCAATGGTATGGGAAATAGAAAGAGGAGGATCTTATGATCAGGACTCTGTTTATTCTATGGCTGAGTATCGCCTCCATTCTCAGTGCCGATATTCGAGGGCGGCTGCTGGACACCACAGGACGACCGCTTCCCGCCACACCCCTTACAATCGAAGAAACCGGTGACTCGACCTCAACGGATCTTGACGGAGGGTTTTCCCTGCCCCTTCCATCCGGGACCTATACGCTTGAAATCCTGGATCAAAAGGTCTCCGTCGTATTTAACGAGGGCGAAGTGCCCGATATCCGAATTCTTGTTTTTACCCATGCCGTATCCGCCCGCTCGAACGCCATGGAGACCATAACTCTGTCCGAGAAAACTCTTGACCGCAGCCCGGGCTTCACTCTGACCGAGGCCCTTGCTTCCGAGGCCGACATTCATATGGTAGGAATTGGCGGAGCCCTCGCCACGGTTTCCATCGGCGGACTGGCCAAGCACAGGGTCCAGACCACGGTCGGCGGCTACCGCGTTTCCGGGGATCGGAGAGCCGGGAGCGACATGGGAACCCTCATTCCCTCCCTTCTGGATGGAATCACCGTTATGAAAGGCGGTACCGCGACATCCTATGGTTCCGAAGCCATGGGCGGTGTCGTCGATGCCCTTCTGCCCGCTTTTCGTCCCGTTACCGGTATTTCTGCGGGAATTCTGTACGGTGAAAACAACCAGAGAAAAACGTTCGATTTTCAGGCGAAAGGTGATCGATGGATCCTGGCCGGCGCCTACGATGACGCAGACAGCTACAAAACGGCGGAAGGCGAAGAGGAAGACGGTTTTTTTACGCGGGAGAACTTCTATGGCGGTTACCTCCTGCAGGATGACCGGCGCCACACCACACTTGACCTCCTCTATACAAGGGGTACCGATATAGGTAAGCCTTCTTCTTCCTCCAAACCCACTCTTTACCCCGAAAACATTCTTTCCGTGGCCGGAGTCCGATCCTATGGAGAGCTCTGGCAGTATCAGGCCGGCGCCATCTACCAGAAGCTGGTAACGGAACGATCCGGAGAGCGCTCCACAATTACATCTACCAATGTGCAGGGATCGATCATCGGCACCTTTGGACGTTCCTCACTTGGATTCCATCTTTACACCCGTCAGGGCATGGATGCAAAGGTCCAGAACGACGACGGCACAACCTTTCCTCTGGATGGAGCGACACACTGGGAACTCGCACCCAACGCAACGACCTCACTCCCCCTTGGAAAGAACCTGGATCTCAACCTCGGAGCCAGGCTTCAGTACTTCCGGGCTGACGCAGGTACGGGAACCACCGTCTCCGACGATATCGTACCGGCCGGTTCGGTCCGCATTTCATGGATATATGGGCCCCATGTTCTGTCAGCTGGCATCTTTTCGGCCTATCGATTTCCGACTCTGGAAGAACTCTTCTACGAAGGACCGTCTGGGCGAGGATGGGTGAAGGGCAATGCCGATCTGGATCCTGAAGATGGCTATGGAACCGGCCTTACCTGGCGCTGGCATTCAGGAAAATTCGAGACCGAAGCGTCCTATACCCTTCACGAACTGAACAGTTACATTGAAAAGATCGAAACGGAGCCAGACCAGTACACATTCCGCAATGTGCAGGATGTACGGATTCAGGACGCTGCGATACGTTTTCTCTGGGGTTCAGCTTTTTCCGCCGGTCTTTCGTGGGCCAGGGGCCGGGACCAGGATTCAGGAGATGTGATCGATGACATCCCCCCCCTGAAGGCCTCCCTTTCTCTCTCTCCTTCCTTTAGTGCATTTTCACCCTACCTTCACCTTCTGGGCGTAGCACGCCAGGAAGATTACGGACCCAGCGAAGTAGAGGTTCCAGGATATCTCGTCATCAATGCCGGTATCGAATACGCATGGAATTCGACCGTAACGATTGGGATACATGCATTCAATCTTCTGGACAAAGAATATATGCCTTCGGCCGATGAACAGGCCGTAGCCGCACCCGGTCGTTCTATCGTGATGTCCATAAAAACTAACTTTTTTTCCGAAGAATAGCACCATTTCAGGCTTGCCAAAGCCGCAATCGAGAGGTATAGTAAATAGTGTACTGATGTTTCAAGGAGGTTAAGACATGGAACAAGAAACCGTTAAGGGAAAAGTCGAGGAAGTCAAAGAGAAAGTTGCCGATGTTGCCCACAGGGGCAAGGAAAAGGCTCGCGAACTCTACGACAACGTCAAAGACAAGCTGGCTCAGCAGGATTGGCATAAGGTGAAAGAGAGTACAACGAACTATATCCGGAACCATCCAGAGCGAGCCATCGGTGCGGCTCTGGTTGCAGGTTTTCTCCTGGGCTATCTGATCCGGAGGAAGAGTGACTGAACCTGAAGGCAGCGGCGCTCTGGTCACCCTCATTGATGATGAGAGGACCTTTGTCGATAATCACCCGTACCTGACGTTAACGGGCGCCGCCTTTCTTGGTTTTATTCTCGGAAGGTATGCGGGAGATGAAATCCTCCACTCTGCGGCCAGAGCCTCTACAGGCATGGTTTCCCGTCAGATTGAAGGATTATTTCAAATGCTCTCGCGTCAGTGACCCTCCGACTCCTTCATCTCTCTGATATCCACTTCGGCCCCCCCCATCTTTACTCACGATTGGAGGGGCTTTCTGGCTTAATCGAGCGAGCTGACGGTGTCGTGATCAGTGGAGATCTGACCCAGCGAGCGAAAGCTGTTCAGTTTTTAGCGGCCCGGAAATTCCTGGATTCCATGGCCAAGCCCTGGATTGCCGTTCCCGGTAATCACGATATTCCCCTCTACCCCTTTCACCTCAGGCTCTTTGCCCCCTACCTGCGCTGGAAACGCCATTTTAAAGGTTTAACTGATTCCGATCTCCAGCTTCCGAATCTATGCGTCACAGGAATCTGTACCGCCCATGGGTTAACTCTGACGGAAGGAAGAATCACAAATCGACAGCTCTTACAGCTTCAGCGAACTCTTCTGCGTTCCAGCCTGTCGGACGTTCGTATTCTCATTCTCCATCATCCGATCCTCCCTCTCCCCGGAGACACCCGTGACCGCAGCATAAGGGGCAACCGAACTCTTCTGCGTTGTCTCGCATCGAACCCGATCGATCTGGTCTTATCCGGCCATGTCCACCGTTCCCTCATGCAGGATGTCCGAGATTATCTGCCCCGTTTTCCATACAGCCTTCCGGTCAGCCATATCGGCACTTCTACGACAAATCGAGGCCGAGGAAAGGAACATGGCCTTCAATCGTGCCAGATGGTCGAGGTAGACCCCCGGAATATCACCCTGCATCATTATCTGTGGTCCGATTCCGGATTTATTCTCACAGATACGGCCATTCATTCGCGCCGAACTCGCGGAAGGACAAGCTGAACGGCGATGGACAGGGCGATAACCTTCCATGCCGATCTGTCCGACGGGTTGAATCGAAGAGGAATTCACCTGGATGAAATCAAGCGGATGATTAAGACGATCCCCTGGCAAACGACCGATCATGGAACACGGTTTCACGTTTCAGGTCCTTCCTTTGAAGTTCATTGTGTTTCAGAGGAGGATGAAGTTTTTGTTGATAACGTGTTTCTGAACGAAGGAAGAAAGACGACCTTCATCCTTTTCGATGTAGACGGAACTCTTCTATCATCGCACGGAGTGGGCCGCGCAGCCATTTCGTCAGCGCTAGCGCGGGTATACGGGACAGAGGGTCCCATGGATACCTATCCCTTCAGTGGGAAACTGGACCCAAACATAATCCGGGAGCTGATGGCGCAGGCCGGATTCTCCGATTCAGTTATCGAAAAAGGATTGCAATCCTGCCTGCAATACTATATTGAAGAGTTGTCCGCCCGAATGACTCCCCGGAAAGTCACACTTAAGCCGGGCATTCGAGAACTGATAGCCCATCTTCATGCTCGACCCCATACCTATCTGGCCCTGTGTACGGGCAATATCCCGGAAGGAGCCCGGCTGAAAACCCGAATGGCCGGATTGGATGACTATTTTCTGACTGGCGCTTTTGGTAATGATGCCCTGGATCGAAATGGTCTTCCACCCGTTGCGGTCCGCCGTCTCCAGCACCGCCTTCTCATCCGGGGAATCCCTCATCGAACGATCGTAATTGGCGACGCACCCGTTGATATTCAGAGTGCTCACCACAATCGCAACCTCTCCGTGGCCGTAGCCACCGGTGCCCATTCCAGGGAAGAGCTATCTGTGTATCAACCCCATCTTCTCGTAGATTCCTTCGCCGACCCCTCCCCCTTCTTCAAGTGGATGGAGGAAATCCTTGAAGAGAGCTGAATACTGGCGAAAAGAGGGAGAGAAGGTCATCTGCGAGCTCTGTCCGCACCACTGCTCATTGCGGGAAGGACAGTCCGGAATCTGTAATGTCCGGATCGTTTCCGGAGGAGAGCTGATGACGCTCACATACGGAAACCTGATGGCCATGCACGCGGATCCCATTGAGAAAAAGCCTCTTTTCCACTTTCTTCCCGGGTCCCGATCCCTTTCCATCGCCACGGCAGGATGCAACCTTCAATGCGTATTCTGTCAGAACTGGAGCCTTTCCCAGGTTACTCATTCACCAACAGACGGTATCTCTGAAAAGGCTGTACCTCCCGAATCCATCGTGGAGGCTGCCCGAAAGCAGGAATGTGCAAGTATTGCCTATACCTATTCCGAACCTACGATCTTTTTTGAGTACGCCCGGGATACGGCACGTCTGGCCCATTCGAGAGGCATTGCCAATATCTTCGTAACGAACGGATATATAGAATCCAGTCCCCTGCAATCCCTTCACGGCCTCCTTCATGCCGCCAATGTTGACCTGAAAGCCTTTTCGGAACGTACGTACCGGAAGATCATGGGAGGGGAACTCGCTCCCGTACTGAACGCATTGAAGCAGTTAATCACAATGGGTGTCTGGGTAGAGGTCACGACACTGGTGATTCCGACCGTAAATGACAGCAGCGAAGAACTTCGGGACATTGCACGGTTTATTCGCGAGGAGCTGAATGAAGATACGCCATGGCATGTTTCACGGTTCCACCCTGACTATCAATTCGGACATATTCCTCCAACTCCCGCAAGTACACTCCGCCTGGCCAGGGAAATCGGTCTGGAGGAAGGGCTCAACCATGTGTACACGGGAAACCTGCCTGGAGATCCCGGGGAAACAACCTACTGCCAATCCTGCGGAAGAGCTGTCATTAAGCGGACCGGCTTCGTTGTCCGACGAAACATGCTCAGGGAGGGCGCCTGTCCTCACTGCGAACGACCTGTGCCGGGAGTCTGGTCCCATTCGCCGGCTCCCATGACTCCGTAACCACAACTACCTGTTCATCCAGGCTTACCGATCCTCGGGATCTACCCAGTCGATCACGCGGCCCCGGTAGGGTGACCTTCGATAGAACATCAACGTAACCAGGATGCCGGACAGGAATCCTCCGATATGGGCCCACCAGGCCACTCCACCCTGCTGATAGTACTCCGCGCCAAGGCTCGTTACACCGGAAAAGAACTGGATCACGAACCAGAATCCCATAAAAATAAGAGCCGGGATTTCGATGAACTGAATGAAGAAAAAGATGGGGAGAATCGTGAGAACCCGGGCACGGGGATAGAGCAGGACATAGGCTCCCATTACACCCGCGATCGCGCCCGAAGCTCCTATACTGGGAAGAGAAGAACCTGTCTGGCTGAAAATATGAGCCATTGAACCGCAAACACCGCAAAAGAGATAAAAAATCAGATAACGAACATGTCCCATCCGATCCTCAACATTGTCCCCGAATATCCAGAGGGTGAGCATATTTCCGAAGAGGTGCAGGAGGCCGCCATGCATGAACATGCTGGTCAGCAGCGGTAAGTAACGTAAAGGGTGGAAAGGATGCACATCCCCCCAGGCCACAAAGGTGGCGGGAACGACACCGAAGTGACGGATAAAGACTTCCAGCCTGGAACCCAGTGTCAATTGAAAGAGAAAGATAACAACATTGACAACGATGATCCCGTAATTCACGATCGGGAAGCTCCGGGAGGGTATACTATCCTTTATGGGTATCACAGGAATATTGTCCGAAACTGCCCGGGCGGGTGTCAAGTGAAGGGCGTCATCCTGCTTTCCGGCGGACTTGACTCCGCGACGGTGGCAGCCTGGAAAATCCGGGAGGGTGCTGTGCTGCACGGGCTGACCTTCATTTACGGACAGCGTCACAGTCTTGAAACGGAACGCGCCCGGAAGCTGGCGGAGACACTGGGAATTCTCCCCCACCACCTTGTTCCCCTGCCCATTGAGCTCTTCCGCGGATCAGCTCTTACCGAATCGGACATCCGTGTGCCGGAGGACCAGGAGATCGGCAATACCATTCCAGCAACGTACGTTCCGGCGCGCAACCTCGTATTTCTCAGCATGGCCGTGGCTTATGCTGAATCTCATGATCTTGACACCATTTACATAGGAGCCAATGCTATAGATTTCAGCGGTTACCCAGATTGCCGGCCGTTCTTTATCGACCGAATGAACGAGGTGGCACAGGCGGCAACCCGACGGGGAGCGGAAGGGAAACCGATCCGGATTGAAGCTCCTCTGGTGACCATGTCGAAAGCGGATATTGTGCGTAAAGGAGTGCAGCTCGGTCTCGACTTTTCTCTCACAACATCCTGCTACAACCCGGGCCCGGAGGGTGCACCCTGCCGCCGTTGTGATGCCTGTCGGCTCCGTGCCCGGGGATTTCAGGAAGCCGGCATCCAGGACCCGCTCGTTTTGCTATAATGGGCGATTATTACGAAGCCGTATGAGGAGTAGTCCATGACCCGCCTTAATCCCTGTGAACTTGAGATCGACCTGTTTTGCAACGGGATCAAGATTCACGAATCCTGCAACCTTGAATCCGACGCGCGTCTCTTTGCCCGGACCCGGGCGGGCCTGGGAAGCGGCCTTGAACTCATGATCCCCGGAGATCTGAAAGATATCTGGATGAACGTACCTGTCGAGGAAGATTTTGTCCAGAACACACCCTATTTCTTAAAAAAGACTTCCACGGGATATATCGTCTGGGACAGCCGGGAGAACATCAACTATCCCGTGATGATCCCTCCCACACCGGACTGGTACAACCAGAAGACCTATCGCGGCAACCCCATGAGTATGGTCGGCGTACTTCAGGGAACGTATCTCGGGATCTATATCGCCAATTCCTGTATGTTCTGGCATCCCAAAGTTGCCATGAACTGCAAATTCTGTACAACAGGACTGAATGTCGGCGTAAACGAAATCGTCAACAAAGATGTTGAGGAGGTCGTCGAAGTCTGCCGCACGGCAAAGGAGCGTTCCGGCGTCACCTTCGTCCACTTTAATTCGGGATGGCAGGGAGGGAAGGGTGTGGAGATTGTTGCCCCCTATATCAAGGCGATTCGGGAAAAGGTCGGTCTCTTCACAGGCGTCCAACTCGTTCCTGAACCCAAAGAGACGCTATGGAAATACGACTGGCTCATCGATCTTGGTGCCAATCACTTTTCCTTCTGTTATGAATTCCACAATCCGCAGTATTTCCGCGACCTGCTGCCGGGAAAGGAAAAGTATCTTTCAAGAGAGGCTTTTTTCAACGCCATGGAATACACCTCCCGGAAACTGGGGAAGGGAAAGGTAAGCGGGGAGATCATTGCCGGCGTAGAACCCCTGGAAGACACACTCCAGGCCATTGATTACATTACATCGGTGGGTGCATTTCCCACGGTCTGTATATTCAGGCCTGTCATCGGTTCGGACATGGAACACTACCCTACCCCATCGTTCGAGGACATGCGAAAGGTCTACACTCACCTCTACCATTCCATGAGGAAGAACGGCCTTCCGATGGGTATCGTCCCGAATATTGAGGTTTCTCTCGTCGTCAATCCCGACGATACCCGCTTTTTGGCGCCCCGTACCCTTTCCTGGCACCTCTATGAATGGAAATTAAAGATCATGAAGCTTGCTGCAAGACCCATTATTTCCAGCGTACTTCGTCCATCGAAGGCAAAGACTGACCTTGACTCCATGGAACAATATCGTCCGAAGGAGTAATCCCGATGATTACGAATGAGAAAGATGGCCCCATTGCCGGAATTCTTACCCAGGTCCAGGACGATACGCTTGCAAGCCGCATCGTGAATCTGGTAAAACACTCCGCGGAACCCTGGGAACTGGTTCCGACCACGAAGGGTTATGAGATCAGCTGTTCCAATCAGGTTGGGGATTTACCGAACCGGGCACGCATAAAGATCTTCCGACCTGAAGCGGCATTACTCGTGATCTTTTTTTATAAAAAGAGCAATGTGCCATGGAGCCGGGATCGTTTTGCCTACGGAGGTATCGAAGTCGGCCCGGATGATTCTGCCCCTTCAGATGACCAGATTCAGGCATGGCTCATCTTTGCTGAAAGCGGATTTTCTCCGGAAAGTCGTCCTCCCGACCTGATCCGTCTCTTTCCTTACGACATTCCGGCATAAAAAAACCCCGGGGCTGCCCGGGGCTACGAGGGAGGAGGTTCGTATGAGATCTAACTTATGTACGGATGACACCACAAACCTGTTTAGGAGGAAAACCCGGATCCGTAAAATGAAAGGAATCCTCTCCTGACCCATGAACGATCAAACTGATTTTCTTGCCCAGCTGATCCGGCATCACGACCTCATCGACCGCATGACGGGATCAATGAGAACCTTGCTGCACCTTGTACAACAGGGGTCCGCTGACCCTGCCGAGTTGAAGAACTATCTGGATTTTCATCAAAATTTCATGGTCCTTTTCCACCATGAACGGGAGGAAGTCCTGTTCAGGGCACTTGAAGAAAAAGGCCTGTCCGGGAAACAGGGCCCCCTGTTCCTTCTTCGCGAAGAACACAGAGAGATGCGACAAATGATTGAAACTTTATATACCATGATCTCATCCGTGACAGATCCCGAAGCGGTCTCGAAGAATGTCACCACGCTGAGTCATTGGATCTGGGAACATGTGGACAAGGAAAATTCCGTTCTCTTTACCGAAGTTCCACGCCATATTCCTCAGGATACCAGGGAGACTGATCTCAAGGTCTACCTGGAAGAGGAAGAGAGGTTCGCACCCTGGCTTATTCGGGTGGAACGGTGTACTCAGCGGCACCCGCCCATGCGTCCCGATATCATCCGGGGTCCGGGCTGTGTCCAGTGCCGTCACTTTACTGTACGATGCGACGGCATGGAACATGAATGGTGGAGAGAAGAGGACTGGAAGAACCTTCACATCCGGATGGGGGGAGACTGACCTCATCTTGATGTATCTCATTCACAGGAAGACTTGAGATCAACAGTCAGTTGGGTAACGGATCGTCTGTCGGCTTGCAGGTCCCATCTCGAAAACAGGATCCGTTGTCACTCAGTTTTTCGTTTACACCAGCGTAGTTTTGGTTCTGCTTCAGGTTGGGATTGAAAGAGAAGGTCTTACCTGATTCCGGCCCGCCCGCTTGGCTTGATATAAATGAGAGTCTGCCGTTTCAATCAGGTCTTCCAGCCGGGGAGAATCGGCCTGAGCCACGCCGATGCTGCAGGTCAATGTTACGGTTCTGTCATTTGGAACACTGAAGAGGTGCTGTTCCGTGAATTTTCGGATCCGCTCGGCAATAACAACACCACCGTTGAGATCGGTTTCCGGCAGTGCGACACAGAATTCCTCCCCCCCGTATCTTCCCGCAAAATCGGTTTCTCTCAGTGAATGAACCATAAGCCAGGCAAACTCCCTCAGCAGGCGGTCGCCTGTTTGATGCCCCAGTGTGTCATTGAACCGCTTGAAATGATCAAGGTCCAGCATGAGCAGCGTAAATGGATTCTTGTAGCGCATGGATCGGTGCAATTCCGTTTCCAGTAAATGCATCAAATTCTGCCTGTTGTTCAGACCGGTGAGGCTGTCCGTACGGGCAAGCCGTTCAAGCTGCCTCTGTGCTTCTACTTTCTCGGTAATATCCTGCACGATGGTATCAAAAAACAGGAGATCGCCCTTATCATCGAAGGTACCCCTTGCATCAAAGGAACCAATGAATATGGTGCCGTCCTTTCTCCTCAGGTGGACGGTGTGTCCGATGACGGCCCCTTCTTTTGCAAGCCTCGCAAGGAGATTGTCCCGTTCACGCAGATCGACCCACACGTCCGCAAGTTCCGCTATTTGAAGTTCCGCATAGGAGTCATACCCCGTCATCCTGAGCAGAGCTGGATTTACGGTCTCCAGGTTTCCTTCACGGTCGGCCCTGTAGATACCCACCGGGAGATTCTGCTGTAAACGAAAAAACCGGCGCTCGCTTTCCTGCAGGGCCGTTTCCAGATGTGTTTCTTCATAATGGGCATGGTACTCCAGCAGGTAATGAATGGAAGGTTCCGGAAGCCGTGTGAGCGTGGCGGGATGATCCCTCCCGGTGTCCGGGTCATCCAGTAGAAAGCGAGCATGTCCTTCCTCCATTGCAACCTGGAACGCACGACACATCCGCAGCACATTCCGAACCTCTTCCGGAAGCCGGTCTCCCTCCATTCGAGTGGTTTTCAGAAAGGCATCATTGCATTGAAACACTCTGCCATCGTCGTCGACCAAGGCCGCCGCCCTGACCGAACAATGAAACGCAAGCCTGTAGATTCCGTCGTGTTTTTCCCTTGTGTTCATGGTTACCCGGTAATGAAACCATGGTAACCCTGCATCATAAAACTGTCAAGGAAAGGAGATACATATATTTAAAATAAGGAATGATGGTTTCATGTACTTCTGAAATTCGGAGGGCAGGCTCCATTTCCTTGCAGGCAGTTTCGCTCACGGAACTCTTTGAAATATCCAACCAGGTAATCCCTGGCCTTCGCAATCATCGAAAGAGCAGACCTGAAATTCCTTTACAGAGCGTATCCGGAGGAGTCGTGCGCAGCATATCGGCCACCTCTTCAATTTGTGAATGGAGCGCCGTGTCTCCCTTCCATTCCCCCACCCGATCTTTCACCATAGCAACGACCCCTTCCAATTCTTCAGAAGATTTCAGAGGTCGAAGAAAATCTACCGCTTTCACGGCGCACAGCAGCTCAATGGCAAGAATCCATGCAAGACGTTTCAGGATCTGCCTCCACTTCCAGGCAGCATGGGGAGCCATGGAAACATGATCCTCTTTACCTCCCGATGTCGGAATCGAATCCACACTTGCGGGGAAAGCCAGGCTCTTATTTGCAGAAACCAGCGATGCCGCCACGACCTGGGGAATCATCATTCCGGACTCGAGACCTTCTTTCTCCACAAGAAATGGGGGGAGAAAGGAAAGCTGCGGATTCACCAGCGTTTCCACCCGCCGTTCAGCGATGGATCCGAGCTCCGCCATGGCAACCGCTGCAAAATCGCACACCAGCGCCACAGGCTCTGCGTGAAAATTCCCACCCGATACCATGCGTCCCTCCTCGGGAAAGATGAGAGGATTGTCCGTGACGGCATTAATTTCCCGCCCGAGAATATCGGAAACGTGATGGAGCGTATCCAGTACGGCCCCGTGCACCTGGGGAGCGCAGCGTAGTGCATAGTTATCCTGAACCCGCGGACACTGTTCATGCGAATGCCTGATCTCACTTCCCCGTAATAATCTCTCCAACACCGAAGCCACTTGAATCTGGCCGCTCTGCCTGCGGATTTGATGGATCGGCGCAAAGGTGGGTCCGTCACTCCCTCTTGCCGCATCCAGGGTAAGGGCCGTAATGGCCTGAGACCATGAAAACAATCTTCGCGACATGTTGAGGTTGTCCAGTGCCATAGCCGTGGAGACCTGAGTGCCATTGATCAGAGCAAGTCCCTCTTTCGGTTGCAGGGTCAGGGGAGAAATGCCCGCCTTCTGCATAAGTTCAATCGAAGGGCACACCTCATTGTCTGCAATCAGGCTTCCCTCTCCGACGAGGACCAGAGCAAGGTGAGCCAGTGGTGCCAGATCACCCGATGCGCCTACCGATCCAAAGGCAGGGATCGCAGGGTGACAATTCAAATTGGCCAGCTGGATCAGGGTTTCCACGAGAAGGGGCCGAACCCCGGAATGGCCCTGTGCAAGAGCATGAGCGCGAAGCATCACGATGGTTCGAGCCAGATGGCCGGGAAGATAGCGCCCGACACCGCAGGCGTGGGAGCGAATCAGGTTGAGCTGAAGAGCTTCGAGGTCATCCTTTTGAATGGTTACCGAGGAAAACTTACCGAACCCGGTGGTAATCCCATACACGACACGGCCTTCCTCCACTGCGCTCGCAACCATGGCCCGGGAGCGATCCATGGCCTCCCGGGCACCCGGATGGAGCTGAACCCTCCCTCCCTCCTGGAGATAGGTCAGAACTTCATTCAGTTTAAGCTCCCCGCCCAGTGTCAGATCCACGGACATAGATGCCTCCTCAGGAGTCAGAGCCCTGGCTATTCCTCGGGAGGATTGAACGAGGGATATCCGGTGAGAGCCTGACCGATAACGAGCCCATGAATGTCATGGGTCCCTTCATAGGTATAGACAGCCTCAAGGTTCATCATATGGCGAATAACGGGATGTTCATCCACAATTCCGGCAGCGCCCAGGATTTCCCTGGCCATCCGCGCGCACTCCCTTGCCATCCAGACGTTGTTTCGTTTTGCCAGGGAAACGTGAGTGTGGTGCAGTTCCCCCTTGTCTTTCAGCTGGGAAAGGTGGTAACAAAGCAGCTGGGCCTTACTGATCTCAGACACCATCCAGGCCAGTTTCTCCTGGATGATCTGATGGGAAGCAATCGGCTTTCCCCGAAACTGGATACGGGACCGCGCGTACTCGAGCGCGTGATTTGATACGGCCAGGGCCGCGCCGATGGCGCCCCACGAGATACCGAATCGAGCCTCCGTCAGGCATTGCAGAGGGTGCCTCAGCGATCCGGTTCCCGGTAAGACATGGTCCTCATCCAGTTCCACGTCCTGGAAAAAGAGTTCGGACGTATCGGAAGCGCGCAGGGAGTACTTGCCTGGATAGGAACGGGATTCAAATCCAGGCGTGTCCCTTTCAACCAGAAACCCCCTGACGGAGCCGTCTTCACCCCGAGCCCACACGACGGCCACGTCCGCTGTGGAACCATTGGTGATCCACGCCTTGCTGCCGTTCAGGACATAAGCAGAGCCATTCTTTTTATACGTCGTCCTCATTCCTCCCGGGTTGGAACCGAAATCGGGTTCCGTAAGACCATAGCACCCGATAGCCTTTCCCGCTGCCAGTCGGGGAATCCAGTAATCCTTCTGTTCTCTCGAACCCCAGTTGTGAATCGGAAAAATCACAAGAGAATTCTGAACGGAGACCATGCTTCGAAGGCCAGAATCTCCCCGTTCAAGTTCCAGCATGATCAATCCATAGGGGACTGTGGTGAGTCCCGGAAGATCATATTCATGCAGAGTGGCCCCGAATACGCCCAGGTCGGCAAGCCGGGGCACCAGATCCACGGGAAACGTCCCATTTCGATAATGGTGTGTTATGACGGGCAGGAATTCCGCATCGACAAACTCGCGGATTGTCTGCTGAATTAAACGCTCTTCCTCGGTAAGAAGCGTTTCAAAGTTAATAAAGTTATCCATGCGGCGTATTGTATAGAAATTCACGTTTTTTACAAGATGGTTATATATGGATAGGCAAGAACCCTAGAAAATCCTTGAGAAGATATTGACATTTCCTAAAGGACGCTGTATACTTTTCAAAACTTTGGAACCGATAGAGGAGGTACTTTATGAAGAAGACGGCTATCATGCTCTGCCTGGTAATGTTGTTACCGCTTATGGCTTTTGCGCAGGAGGCAGACCAACCCGGAGTTAGCGAGCAGGGCATCCAGCTCGGAAGCTTCATCTTTACCCCATCTTTTGAACTGATTTACGAAAGCAAGGACAACATCTTCCTTCGCCCCAGTAAGGACAAAGATCCTCTGGGCATCGGCGAAGAAAGTGATTCCATCTATGTTGCCCGCGCCCGCTTCATGCTTGAGTATCCCTTTGCGGATAACTACTTCCGGGCCACCTGGGTACCCCAGTGGAGAGATTACGCCGACAACGAGCTTCAGGAAAACTTCACACACTACCTCGATCTCGTAGGCTCCTTCAACACTCCTTCGGGTCTTGAGCTTGACATTGCCAACCACTATGTCATGGGCTCCCTAGAAGTGCAGGAAGTCGATCCCGGACAGGAACTCGTCTATGGTGACGTCCCCTTCACCAAGAACACGACAACCTTTGACATGAAGTATTTCTTCACCCCGACGGACGGCTTCGGCCTCTATGCCGACTACACCATGTTCGAGTATGACGATCCTACCGCACTCTGGTACGACTACACATCCTATACCGCAGGCCTCTCCTATCAGCGTTACATGAATCCCCTTCTCCGGATGGCCCTCGGTTTCGATTTCATGTCCTATGACGCCGACCAGAATGAGTTTTCTCTCGTGCCCGATAAGATCCGCGACTACGACGGTTATAATGTCTATGTGAAGTTCTACGGGGATTTTTCACCGACGGTCAATTCCTCCATTAAAATTGGCTATGAATCCCTTAGCTTCGACAAAGTCGCCGGATACGGCAATCGCGACTATGACGATTTCAGCGTTGACGCCGATCTGACCTGGGAAGTTACCGAAGGCCACTCACTGACCTTCGACTCCCAGAGAAAACTCTATGCTTCAAACTTCGCCGACGTCTCCAGCTTCACCCACTCCCATCTGGGCGTACGCTATAATGCGCAGATGGGCGCGAAGACCTTCGGCGCCCTGGGCATGAGACTTTTGAACAACGACTACAACGAATCCTCCGAGATTTATGGGAGGACCCGCAGTGACGACATGCTGGAATTCAAGGCTGAGCTCGGATATCACATCAACCCGACCTTCTCGACCCGCCTCAACTACACCATGCAGGATCGGGACTCGAACATTAACATGTTCGACTACAAGGTCAACATCTGGGCAATCAATCTTGTAATCGGCTTCTGATCAGGTTTCGATGATGCAGTTGGGGATTGCCTTACTCCTGGGTCTATCACTCCTATTCCCCGCCATCCAAAGCCAGGACAAACCCCCGGCTTCACCGATGTTGGTGGAGCCGGGTGTTTATTTAATCGGCCCTGGAGACATTCTCTCGATTCAGGTTGGAGGAGAGGATGATCTCACGGGCGATTACGAAGTGCAGGCTTCCGGAACCATTCGTTTCCCGCTCCTCGACGAAGTGAGGGTGGCCGGCCTGAAACCCGGTGAGGCAGCTTCCCGCCTGGAAAAACTGTTGGAGAAAGATTACTTCGTAGATGTCCAGATGAATCTCACCGTAAAAGAATTTCGATCCCAGTGGGTCAACGTCTTAGGTGAAGTGAAGAAACCTGGAAAATACTACCTGAAAACGTACACGACCCTTATGGACATCATTTCCGAAGCTGGAGGTCTGGGCGAAAACGTATCCGACACGATCATCGTTCAGCGAGAAGTGGAAGAGCAGGGAATAAAGGTCATTAAAACTTATCCTGTTCCAGTAAATGAAATCATCGCCGGAACGGGTCTTCTACCCAACATGCCCCTCTTCTCCGGCGATACGATCTATATCCAGGAATCACAGTTTTTCTTCGTTACGGGAGAAGTGACCCGTCCCGGCAAGTATCAGCTTTCCGAGGATATGACCGTGATGGAAGCAATCGCCGTTGCGGGAGATTTCGGCAAGTTTGCCAATCGGAAAAACGTGGAAATCCATCGAAAGAAAGCAGATGGAACCACAGACGTGATCGAAATTAATCTTCCCGACATCCGGAAAAATAAAGCAGAAAACATTCGCCTTGAACCCGGCGACCTTATCGTTATCAATAGAAGGTTCCTGTAATGAGTGACACATTGCGTCCCGTAGATCCCATGGATCCGATGGCCATGGACGAGTCGGAACAACTCGTCCTGAAGTTCAGAGAATACCTCTCCATTGCGTGGAAGGGTAAATACTATTTAATTCTTTTCATGCTTCTGACAGGTCTTGCGGCCTTCGTCCTCTCCAAGTTTCAGACTCCGATCTACGAGGCCAAGGCAACGGTGAGCATCGATGTCCGCCCGCCCGAGATCGTCCGAAGTCAGATTTACACGGGACCGAACTGGTTTGAGATCAACTATTACATCTCTGAACAGGTTCGGGTTCTCACGTCCCGCAGACTGGCAGAGAGGGTTGTCGAATCCCTGCATCTGGACACACAGGGTCCCTTTGCCGGAGCGAACGATCCTGCCGCAGCCTTCGCCCGCGGAGTCGATATCGACCACGAAGAGGAATCCAACATTCTAAATATTTCTCTCCGCGGGAAAGACCCTGAGCAGGTCACCCTTTGGGTGAATCAACTCGTCGAGAAATACAGTGAGATCAACATCCTTGATTCGATTGATAAGTCAAAAAAGATCCGTGAGGTCATTCAGAATCAGCTTGACCCCCTGCGGGAGCAGCTCTCCAAGAGCGAAGCCAACCTGACACTCTTCAAGGAAGAGAAAAACTACTACTGGGCCGATGAGGATAAGAACGTCATCAGTGAGCAGATCAACAAGCTGAATGAAGAATACGCCACAGCAAAGGTGGAAAGGATCAACCTTGAATCGAAGATTAAGGCTTTGAAGGATCTTCGTGCAGGGAAAATATCCATGCAGTCCTTTCCTGAAATTCTGGACAACGCCTCCATCCAGCAGCTGAATTCCCAGCGTGTTACACTCGAAGTGGAAAAAACCAAGTTGATGAAGACCTATAAACCGGAGCACCCCAAGGTCGTTGCTCTGGACAATCAGATCAGGGAAATCAATGCGAGCATCAGTCGGGAAATCGGTCTCATCGTCTCCGGACTTGAAACCCAGTTTTCGATGAAGAAACAGCGGGAGGAATCTCTGCTGGCCAACGTTCAAAATTTAAAGGAAGAAGCGATCGACCTTTCCAAATCCAGGCTGGCGTATGACAAGCTCCGCCAGGAGTATGAACAGAATAAGTCGTTTTACGAGGACATGCTGACACGTTCCAAGGAGCTCGACATATCCTCGACCGTGAACTTAAATCGGGTCCGGGTAATCGACCCGGCCATTGTGCCCACTGTCCCCATCAAACCGAATATCCGACGTAATACCCTTATGGGACTTGTGCTCGGCCTTCTCCTCGGTTTTGCCTTCCTGTTCGGAATGGATTATCTGGACAGTTCGATTAAGACCCCGGACGATGTCGAAAAATATCTCGGGATACCGGTGCTTTCGGTAATCCCCAGTTTCTCACCGGACAAGGTGAAGATCCTCCGTGAATTCTACCAGTCGATCCGTACCGGTGTAATCTTCACCAAACGTTCAGAAGGCTGCCAGGTTCTCATGGTAACTTCGGGAGGTCCGGGAGAGGGTAAGTCAACCACGTCCTTTAACCTGGCAAAAATCTTCGCCGCTGCCGGCGACAAGGTCCTTCTGATGGACTGCGACTTTCGCAGACCGGCCCTCCACAAACATCTTAAAATTTCAAATTCGGTCGGAATCACGTCCCATCTCTTCGGTTCGAAAGACCAGGAGATCATTCGAACCTCGGAAATCCCCAACCTATGGGTGGCCACATCGGGTCCCCTGCCTCCGAATCCTCCGGAACTGATCACCCGCAACTCATTCAAGATGTTGATTCAGTCACTTAAGAGCCATTTCAACTGGATCATTATCGACTCCCCGCCTCTGGTTTCGGTTACGGATTCTCTCCTGCTGTCCACCTATACCGATATGGTGATCCTGGTCATCCGATACAACGATCTGGACCGACGGATCATTAAACAATGCCTGAAAGGATTGCAGCACTCCGGTGCCAATATTGCAGGCTCGGTGATTAATGATGTAGATCTTGATCAGGACACCCGATATTCTCACCACTATTACTACTATTATTACAAGGGCTATGATAATGAAACGCCCAAACAGGAAGAACGGGGAGCGCGAATTAAGAAGAAACGGATGAAGGCTTGACAAGACTTTCTTTGATGTGTATATTAGCCCAGAGGAGGACGAAATGAAACGAACCATGATCCTAGTATTTGCACTCTTCATTATTACAGGCCTTATGGTGGCTCAGGATGAAGCAAACACGATTATTACCCAGGGGCAGTTTGCAGTGAAACTCACTGAGATCCTGAAAGCTCAGACACCGGAAGATGCAATTGATGAACAATCCGCGATTTCCTTTATGGAATCGGTGGGTGTTGCTCCTGTGGATGGCTGGAATATCTCAGCTTCTTTAACCGAGGGCGTCCTCTCCCAGCTTGTAAAGGTTGTGGGTGTCCAGTATTCACCGATCGATGCCAATGCATATGTAACCGTCGCTAAGGCCAATATTATCCTGCGGCGTTATTCCAAGATGTTCCGCGAATACTACCTGGTTCATTACAATGCTGATAACAGTACTAATTCTGAGATCGTGGACGATGGTGCGGTTCCCGCTCCAAGTGTGAGCCCCGGCCAGGTCCAGTAACAGATTTTCATGTTGACTCATAAAGGGTGGGGGATCATTCTCCCACCCTTTTTTCTTCTTCTTGTATGCTCATTTCTTTCCTGTGGAAAGGAAACACCGGAAGAACGTGTGACAAGCATCCGCAAGGGGTATGACATCAAATTAAACGGGTGGAACTATACGGAACAGGGGGTCATACTCGATATTGTGGTCACCCGCTCTGTAAAGGAAACTCTGCCCGGTATTACCGCTGAACTCTATCACTTTGATGCCAACAACCAGCAGATTGCCATGATCCCCGTCTATATCAAAACGGAGGCAATTCCCTACGGCGTCAGTGCGCAGATGTCCATTCCGCTTCCCGATCTAAATCTCAAGGATGATGAAGGACTCGGGTTAAAGTACTTTCACTACCCCACTCAATCTCAAATCAACCAGTACAAAGAGTACAGGGAGCCGAATCTCTGATCGAGCAGCGAGAGATTTTACGCAAGCTTACTGAGAAAATCGGGGACATCCTCCAGGGAAAACGTGATGTCATTCAACGGGCCCTCATTACACTCATTGGTCGTGGCCACCTGTTGATTCAGGACGTACCGGGAGTCGGGAAAACACTTCTCGCGCGTTCGATTGCCACTTCGCTTCATCTCCAGTTCCAGCGGATCCAGTTTACAGCGGACATGATGCCCTCCGACATTACGGGAGTAAGCATCTTTGATCCCAAGCGTCAGGAATTTTCTTTCGTACACGGGCCGGTATTCACCCATATCCTTCTTGCGGATGAAATCAACCGGGCAAGTCCAAAAACACAATCGGCTCTTCTCGAAGCCATGAACGAGGGCGCAATTACTGTAGACCGCAATTCCCATCCTCTACCCCGACCGTTTTTTGTTATAGCCACACAGAACCCCATTGAATTTTCCGGCACCTACCCATTACCGGAGTCACAGCTTGACCGTTTCATGATGTGCATTTCGGTTGGATACCCTCCCGAAGATGTCGAACGTCGTGTTCTTCTCATGGAGCCAATGGATCAGGTTCTTTCAGGAGTGACCCCGCTTTTGGACAGGGACGATGTGCTTCGCCTCCAGGAAGAGGCCGGAAAAGTTTTCGTTGACGAAAAGCTCCTGACCTATATCATGACTCTTGTCCAGCACACGAGAACCCACCCCGACATCATGGTGGGTGTTTCGACACGGGGCGCACAGAACCTCCTTTCTGCATCCCGTGCCCGTGCCCTGCTCCATGGTCGCGGATATTGCATCCCCGATGACATAAAGGCCCTTGTCGTCCCTGTTTTTGCCCATCGGATTCTTCCCCGCCACTTCCGGGATTCACTATCTGAAACCGAAACGACGACCCGGATTCTCCAGGAGATACTTTCCAAAACAGAAGTTCCGGTATGAACATCTGGTGGGCCAGGCGGACAACAACGGGAGGCGCATACGTCCTCTTTCTCATCCTCGTGACAGGTGCCGCGGTGAATACGGGGAATAACACACTCTACATCACAGCAGCAACCATGATGGGAATCCTGCTTGTATCCGGATTCCTCTCCCTTCTTGCGATTACAACCGCCAGGCTCGGTCCCCTCAAATACACAGAACTCTTTGCTGAAGAGACGGGGACGATTTTTGTGCGAGTCGAAAACCGGCGAAGATGGTTTCCGCTTCAGGGATTATTGATCAATGGGCAACCTGTGGACCCTATTCCTTCCCGCGGTGAGTCATGGGCGCCCGTTTCGGTAACCTTTTCAGAACGTGGTTCCGTCTCATCTCTGGAACTGACTGTCACATCGACCTATCCATTCGGATTTTTTCTTCGCGAGCGAAAAATTCGAATGGAAAGTCCAATTACGGTTTACCCTCACCCCATCCCCGTCTCTCAATGTGACGCCTTGCTCTGGAAGGGAACAGGGGAGCAGGTTTCAGAAGCGCATCTGATGGGAGAAAGATACTATCGAGGCTTGAAACCTTTTCATCCGGGCGAGGATCCGCGAACGATCCACTGGAAGAAAACAGCTCAGCAACAGCGCTTTATCGCGAAGGAGTACTCCTTCCTTCAATCTGGAAGAGCCATCTATATCCTCCCGGTCGAAGGAGGAAGGGAAGAGTTTGAGCGTTCGGTCTGCAGGGTAACCTATTGTATCCTGAGAAACCTTAGAAGGGGACGCGCCGTGGGTATTCAGTACAGGGAGGATTCCATCGAACCCGGTACAGGTCTCGTTCATAGACAGAGGATCCTGACCTTCCTGGCCCTTGTTCAACCATGAAGAGCATTCTCCTTCTCTCGGCGTTGCTTCCTCTTCCCCTTCCCTTCAGCTATGTAATCCCATGGTGGATGCTGGTCGGGTACGAATCCATACTGCTCTGGCAATATCTTCGGCCGCATCGTGGAAAATCCTATCTAATCCTCTCCTCCGGCAGGGTAAACTTCCTTTCCGGATTGAATCTCGTATTCTTCTTTATTGATGCTCTCCTTTTCTCCCAACATCTCATCCAGGTGGCGGTGCACCTTACGCTGGGACTTCTTCTTGTAAAGATTTTATCCATCCAGTCGCGGCGCGACTACCACCAATTTCTTATTCTCTCCTTCTTCCTCTTTCTATCCGCCATGGCATCGGCCACCCACGTTGCTTCTGTCCCCTATTTCCTGCTGACTCTGGGAGCGTTCCTGAACCTGTTAATGGACTGGTCGCAGCCGAAACTGATTCGAAAGCGGACGATTATCACTTCCACGTTACTTGCGTCCTTGCTCCTGGGTACGCCCCTCTTTTTTATCATCCCTCGCTTGAAGAGTGCCTATGTCAAAGGATTTACCCGGACGACAGAAATGACGACGGGCCTTTCCGATACCATTACCCTGGGATCGATTACTTCCTTCCGTGACGATTTCACCCCCGTACTTCGAGTCTTCCCCCGGGATGGCATCGAACCGGGGCAGTCTCTCAGGCTAAGAGGCATCACCTTCGATTTTACCGACGGTTTGCACTGGGAACAGAGAGCGCTAAAGCTCATCGCAATCCATCCTCCATCAAGGCGGCTCCGTACCCGTCGGCCCGACATGGAGATATTTGTTCACACTGAAGCCCTTCCCCATCTCTTCCTCCCCTATTACACGGTCGAGACTTCCTTCCCTGTTCCTGTCAACCGTTATGCAGATGGCACCCTCATGGTTTCCCGGGGATTCACCTCGCCCTTTTCATACGCATTGAATCTGGATTCCCGAAGCCCACTGGTTCAGGACCGCAGCGATCCGGAAGGATGGAAACAGCTTCCCCTGAACCATGTCAATTATCACTTACTGGCCGATGAAATCCTTGGTGTGGAGCCACTCGACCCTGGCGTTACGGCACGAAGTCTGGAAACCTACTTTCATAGAGAATTCCGTTACTCACTTCAACCTTCTATTCCAGAAAACGTTGACCCGACCGAATATTTCCTTCGAAATTCAAAGGAGGGACACTGCGAACTTTTTGCCTCCTCCATGGTCCTTCTTCTGAGGGCCCGTACGATCCCCGCCCGTGTCGTCGGCGGTTATCTCGGTGGCGAGTGGAATGCCGTACAGCAGCACTTCATTGTGCGTCAGAGCAACTCTCACGCATGGGTGGAGGCATGGGTCGGTGAGGAATGGCGGATGTATGATCCCACACCTCCCGAAGGTCAGCCTCAGGTTCAACGTACCGTTGGCGGTCTGTTCCGGGGAATCCTGGACACATTCAATTATCTGTGGGATCGCCATGTTCTTCCCTTTGGACGATCAGAGCAGATTGAGCTTCTCTTTCGCGTTCGTCATTTCCTCAGAGACCTTCGCCCCTTCCTGGTTCCGATCACACTATCGCTGCCTGCCCTGGTAATCCTCTATGTTGCCGGCCGATTGTGGCAGAAGGGGTATCGGTTCCAGCTGTTACTCTATCGCTCTCTCCGCAAAATAGCGGCAAGATCTTCCGGAAAAGCGGCACGGGCCATGGGTCCTCAGGAGGTCGCAGACCAACTTTCCAGAATCCTGCCCGAACGGAGAGAGACAATCGAACGATTTATCCGGGCGTATCACCAGTCTGCGTTCTCCAATGATCGCGGGAAAGGCTACAGATTCCGGGAGGCGTTTATTCTTCTTTGTCGTCTTGCAGGGGCAAGAAAATTCTCCGGAGGTCATCCTCCGTCATAGCCCCGTCTTTCTGTGCTTCCGCAATAACATAATCGTAGGCATCGGAAAGTACCAGCCGATCTTCCCGGTACAATATACCGAGGGCAATACGGTCTTCCCGGCTGGCGACGGAAAAGGCCTCTACCTTGTTGGTGGGATCGAATGATTCATCCACTTCATAGGTAATCTCTTTATAGAGCTTGAATAGCTCCCTTCCTCGATACGTCACACAGGGAGAAAGAACCTGAATGAAAGAAAATCCTCTGTGCTCAATGGCCTTCTTCATCAGATCCTTCAATAGCTTTACGTTACCCGCAAAGGCCCGGGCTACAAAAGTCGCCCGATAGGAGATTGCAAGCACGGCGGGATCAAAGGGATGTTCTGGATTTCCATAGTAGGATGACTTCGTTTTAAGATGGAGCGGAGATGTAGGGCTGGTCTGTCCCTTGGTAAGACCATAGATCCCGTTATCCATCATGATATACGTGATGTCCACATTTCTTCTGCATGCGTGGGGAAAATGTCCGGCTCCGATGGCAAGGCCGTCCCCATCGCCACCCGTACCGATCACGGTCAGTGCAGGGTTGGCCAGCTTGGTTCCCTGGGCAATGGGCAGGAGCCGTCCATGGATGGAATTGAACCCGTAGGTTTTAATATACCCTGGAATCCTGGAGGAACAACCGATCCCCGAGATCAGGGCAACATCCTTGGAGTCAACTCCTATTTCCGCCAGGGTATGGTAGAGGGCGTTCAGGACTCCAAAATCTCCGCATCCTGGACACCAGATGGGATCGAGACCGGATTTATAATCTGACCAGAGGTGTTCATTTTCGCTCATCACAGCTCCTCCTTCAGGCGGTCGTAGACTTCCTTCACAGTGAGAGCCCTGCCGCCGGGGATCGCATAGGTGCCGATCTGATCTTTATCACAGAGATAGTAGGTGCGAATGAATTTAAAGAATTGCTGATTCCAGGAGGTTTCAAAAACAACAAATTTTTTAAGAGGTCGAACCATCTCATCAAAGTGAGCATAGTTCGGGGGATAGATAATCTGAGGAACAACGGCTTTGACTTTGTGCCCTTCTTCATTAAGACGAAGGACGGCTTCCTTCAAAACCCCCTTACTGGATCCCCATCCGACAGCTCCAATTTCCGCATCTTCCGGTCCGTAGTGACGGATATAATTCAGCTCACGGCGTACGGCATCAAATTTTTTGTATCGCTTTAACGTCATCTTCTTGTGGCATGAGTACATTGCAGAGGGAGATCCCTTTTCATCGTGCTCGATTCCCGAGGCAAGGTACATTCCATCGGCCATTCCGGGTATGGCCATCGGGGATATGCCGTCTTCCGTATCTTTATATCGTAAATAGGGATTGAGATCTTCCGGACCCGGGTGTAGACGCTGTCCCTTATTCACGAATCCTCCGGTAAGATCTCCGAAGGTCACGGTTTCATATCGATGGCCGATCAGCTGATCTGACAGTATAATGACAGGCATCTGGTACTTTTCCGCCGCATAAAAGGCTTCTACCGTCGTGTCGAAACAATCCTGCACATCGGCTGGTGCCAGTACAATTTTGGGAGCATCGCCATGGGTTCCAAAAACAGCCTGGAGAAGATCGGCCTGTTCTGTCTTTGTGGGAAGGCCCGTTGAGGGACCTCCACGCTGGACACTGGCGATTACAACGGGAATCTCCGCCATGGAAGCCAGGCCGATTCCTTCCAGCATCAGGGAGACGCCGGGACCGGAGGTCGCTGTCATAGCTTTTTTCCCCGCATAGGAGGCACCGATACAATGGCAGATCGCGGAAATTTCATCCTCGGTCTGAATCATCATTCCACCGAACCTGGGAAGATACTGACTCATGAAGTGCATGATTTCACTGGAGGGTGTAATCGGGTAACCGGCAAAGAAACGGCATCCGGCCCAGATGGCCCCCAACCCAATGGCATCATTCCCTGTGAGGACAAGCTTTGGCTCTCCCCGGGTGTAGGACAGCTTATAGGATGGATCCAGATCCCCAAAGGATTCACGGGCATACGTCGCGCCTACTTCCAGGGCTTTGAGGTTGGAGGCAATGACAGCTTCACCTTTCTTGAAAAAACGCTTCTGAATGTGCTTTTTTAATCCATCGGGGGAGAGACCAAACATTTCGGCAAAGAGCCCAAGGGCAACAACATTTGCTGCCTGCGGCACCTTCACCTCCTCCGAAGCAAGCCGTTTGAACGGAACCGGAAGGAGACGCTGTGTCGGCTTGACCTCAAAGGGGAACTGATCCACGAGGGGGTCGTCATGCTCATAAAGGATAACGGTGTGATCGTTAAGCATGAGATCCTGCCTGAACTTGGGATACTCACTTAGATGAAAGACGATCAGGACATCGCAGGTATCTCCTGGACTCAGAACCTGATCTTCACTCATACGGATCTTTGTAGAACTTTCACCACCGCGAATCTGAGGACCGAAGCTCTGAACGTTCATAGCATACAGCCCTTCATAGGCTGCTGCATCGATCAGCATCGCACCCGCGGTGACGGCACCCACCCCTCCGGCCCCTACAATCCCAACCGTCAAATCAGATTTCATGCTTGACCCCCCCTTTGGTGTCACTAGATCAGCCTCAAAGGATAACATAACGGCAGAATAATGCAAGTGCGACATGGATTCAAATGCCTTTTGCCCGGCACCGATCATGCTAGAATACCCCCATGGCCATCATCCTCGTTACAGGAGCTTCCTCCGGAATAGGGGAAGCGTTCAGCCGCCAATCTATTGAGCGGGGAGACAACCTTGTCCTGGTAGCCAGAAGATCAGACCGGCTCCTTTCGATTCAGGAAATGGGTGAAAAAAAGGGGAGCCGGGTACTCCTTGTTCCCGGAGATGTGCGGAATGAGAACTGTCTGCACGATGCTGTAGACCAGTGCCTGACTGAATTCGGAACTCTGGACGCAGCCGTCTCCAACGCCGGACTTGGACTCTTTGGCCCGGTGGATAAACTCTCCAACGAACAGAACCGCACGATGGTAGAAACCAACATCATGGGTACGGTTAATCTATTGCAGGCAGTTCTGCCCCATTTCCGAAGTGTGAACCGGGGACACTTCATGGCGGTAGCATCGATCGCGGGACTCATGGGATATGCAGGAATGGCAGTTTATTCAGGTACGAAATTTGCCGTGGTCGGCCTCATGGAAGCGCTCGCAGGTGAATTTAGAGCTACTCCCATTCGATTTACGGCCATCTGCCCGGGGGAAGTGGAAACAGAATTTTTCGACCATGCTGATCGATCTTCCATGCCCGCAGCGGCCGGTCTCATTCGTCCGCTCAAAGCTGATCAGGTTGCCAGGACTATGATTCGCGCTCTTGCGTCAAAAAAGAATCGAGTCGTACTGCCCTGGACCGCTGCCGTATATGTCCGGTTTCACCAGACTTTTCCCGGCATGAGTCGCTGGGTCTTTTACCGGATCAGCGACCTCATGCGTCGAAGAGACTGAGCTTACCCTTGATTCGCTGATGAAATAGCTCCTCTTTCAGGGATATCTGTTCTCCTGATTTCATATTCTTGATCGTGATCGAATCTTCAGAAGCTTCTGATTCGCCGAGAAAGATGGTAAAGGTTATCCCGGTTCGGTCTGCGAACTTCGCCGCAGCCTTGAAGGAACGCCCGTCGACTTCTTCGATGGCAGTATGACCGGATGATCGAAGAACTCTGGCGATCCGGCCTGCACGGTCTCGAAATTTCTCTTCCGATGGAACCAGGTAATAGAGTTCGCGCTGCAGAATCATGTCACGGAAACTGTTGGGAAGGATATCCACAAGACGATCCTGACCGATCGCAAATCCGACTCCGGGGGTTGTCGGCCCACCCAGTTCCTCGATCAGTCGATTGTATCGCCCCCCGCCCAGCATGGCATTCTGAGCCCCCAGATCTTCGGATACTACTTCAAACACAGTACGGGTGTAATAGTCCAGTCCCCTCACAAGCCGGTCATTCCGCTCATATGCAACACCCGCTCGATCCAGTCCTTCGAGGACCTTACCGTGGTGAATCCGGCATTCGTCACAAAGATGGTCCACCATGGGAGGGAGCTGGGTCACCACAGCCTGACAACCCCGGGTTTTACAATCCATGACCCGAAGAGGGTTGACCGTGATACGCGACCGGCAGTCTTCGCAGAGATCCTCTTTCCGCTGGTCCAGGGCATGGATCAGGATCTTTCGATAGGGAGGCCGACAAACATCACAACCCACCGAATTCAGCAGGACGCGAAGGTGTTCGAAATGGAGAACCTTGAGGTAATCATGGACCATGGTCAACATTTCAACGTCGGCTTCCGGAGTTTCACTCCCCAGGATTTCCGCACCGATCTGATGAAACTGGCGGTATCGTCCCTTCTGCGGGCGTTCATACCGAAACATGGGGCCCAGATAGTAAAGCCTCTGCGGATGGGGTTGCACACGAAGACCGTGCTCGATATAGGCGCGGGCGACCGAGGCGGTTCCCTCGGGACGAAGGCAGATCGATCTTCCCTTCCGGTCCTGAAAAATATACATCTCCTTGTTCACAATATCCGTTCCCTCCCCTATGGAGCGAACGAAGAGTTCAGCCGGCTCAATCACGGGATTCCGAATTTCCATATATCCGAATGTTCCGAAAACCTCGTGAGCTTTCCTCTCCACAGCCTGCCACAGGCTGCTGTCCGGCGGAAGAATATCCCGGGTTCCCTTGACTGCACTGATCTTTTCCTTTGTCCGGCTAGCATGTGAATCCACGAATGTCCTCCTTTGCTACAATAGCTGAATGGACGCCCTATTCTATCAGAATCCTGAAGCTAAGCAGCTGACTACAAAGATCATCACCTCAGGCAAGGATGAACGTGGTTCCTATGTAACCCTTGATGAAACCCTTTTTTACCCTGAGGGCGGCGGTCAACCCGGTGACCGCGGCACGATAAATGGTGCAATAGTCACGGATACACAAAAGATTGACGAAGAGATTCGACACTATGTGAACCAGCCGATCCCGGTCGGACCCTGTGAATGTCATCTCGACTGGCCTCGACGTTTCCGGTTCATGCAGCATCACACAGCCCAGCATCTGTTGACGGTCCTCGCGGACCGTATCATGGGATGGCGTACGCTTTCGTTTCACCTGGGAGAGGCACAGGCAACACTGGATCTGGGGGGAGATGCCATCGAACCCTCCCGTCTGGAAGAGCTGGAGGATCTGGCTAATTCTCACATCCTGAAAAATCTGCACGTTTCCACCCGGTGGGTGACCGGGGAAGAATACCAAACCATGGAGATCCGGAGCCGGCTCCTGCCGGAGGGATTCTCTGGACAGGTACGAATTGTTTCGATTGAAGACCTGGATCAAAACACCTGCGGGGGTCTCCATGTCGCTTCACTGGGACAGGTCCAGCTACTTCGGCTTCGTGCCGGAGAACGGATCAAGGGTGGGCGGCGTGTCCTGTTCTGGGCGGGAGGTTCCGTCCTTCAGGTCGTTCGCGATACAGACCGTCTTCATGAAGGAATTACGGAGATCCTGGGTTGCGGTCCATCCGACTACCTGGAAGCTCTGTCCTCCTGGCAAAGCCAGCGACAGACAGCTTCCAGAACGATCCGGAAGCTTCATGAGACAATTCTCCATTGGTTACACGAGGGTATCCCTGTCTCCGATGTAATTCACCTTTCCGGAGGAGACCCCTCTCTCCTAAGCAGAGCCTCTGAAATCCTTGCAGAGAAACGACCGGGATCCACTCTGCTCCTGATCGGGGATGGAGAGGAAACTGTCTATTTCCTGGTAATCCAGGGAAAGAACTCCACCCGGCCGGCATCCGAGCTCTTCCAGCGAGTCCTTCAGGAAACCGGCGGCCGCGGAGGAGGCAGAGATCCCCGATACCAGGGAAAAAGTGAAGGCAGAGGAACACTGGATCGACTCCTGTCATGGGCATCCACCTGGAAAACCTGAAGCGAAGAGCGCATCCTGTGGTAAAATAATGCCTTACGAAACCGGAGGTTACGAAATATGAACATTCAAGAGCTTATCGAATACGCCATAGAAAAGGAAGTCATGAGCCGCAGAATGTACGAGACGGTCGCAGAGCGGTGCGAGGACGATGAAGCGCGCATGATGATCCTCCAGCTTGCCGGTTTTGAGGCGACCCATATCGACATCTTTACCAGGGCGTTGGAACCGGAGATCAAGAAACTAAGCTTTGATGTTCAAAATTTCATCAAGGATTGTGAGATTCGCCCTTTCAGGCTCTCGAACGTGTTTGATCAATCCGCCCTGGACCAGGCCGGCCTCGAGGAAGTTCTCAAAGTTGCCAGGGGTTTCGAAAAATCCATGTCCGAATTCTACGGCTCCATTGCCGACACCGTACCGGGAGAAACCATCAAATCCATGGGGAAAAGGCTCGCCGGTGAGGAGCTGGGGCATTACGAATACATTTCCCGAATCGAAGGAATTCTGGGCCTTTCATCCGATGTACACGACGAGGAATTTCACGCACAGTGAAGAAAACCGTCGTCACCTCCGCTCTTCCCTATGCAAATGGTCCCATCCATCTGGGCCACATGGTGGAGTACATCGAGACGGATATTTATGTTCGATATCTGAAATCGAGGGGCGAATCGGTAATCTATTGCTGCGCCGACGACACACATGGTGCTCCGATTGAAATCAACGCCAGGAAACAGGGAATAACTCCAGAAGATCTGATCAACCGGAGTTACCGGGAGCATCAGCAGGATTTTCACGACTTCCACGTGGACTTTGACTCTTTCTATTCTACGAATTCACCCGAAAACAAGGAAATGTCCGACCTGATCTTCACCAGGCTCCGGGACCGCGGGGATATCTATACAAAAGAAATTGAGCTGACATACTGCAATCAATGTGAGCGTTTCCTTCCGGACCGTTATGTCCGGGGTACCTGCCCCCGCTGTGGCGCGACGGATCAATACGGTGACAACTGCGAATCCTGCAACAGCACCTATCAGCCCACGGACCTGCTCCATGCGACCTGCGCCCTGTGCGGATCCGTACCCACCACCAGGACTTCCGTTCATTACTTTTTCAAGCTGACGAATTACGCGGATCGGCTTCGAGAGTTCCTGACAAACAAACTGATTATTCAGGAAAATATAAGGAATTTCTGTCTTCACTGGATCGACGGCGGGTTAAAAGACTGGGATATTTCCCGTGATGCCCCCTACTTCGGGTTTCCCATCGTGGGAGAAACCGATAAGTACTACTATGTATGGCTGGATGCTCCCATCGGATACATCGCTTCAACCAAGCACTACTGTGAACAGCGGGGGCTGGATTACGAAGATTACTGGACCCGGGATACGGGCAGGATCATCCACTTTATCGGGAAAGACATCATCTATTTCCACTTTCTTTTCTGGCCCGCCATGCTTATGGGGGCCGGGTTTCAACTTCCCGAGGCCATCCACGTCCATGGGTTCCTGACGGTCAACGGCGAAAAGATGAGTAAATCCCGCGGGACCTTTATCACAGCCCGTCAGTATCTGAATGCCCTGAATCCTGATTATCTTCGGTACTATTACGCCGCCCACCTGGGAAACAAGGTCAGCGACGTCGATCTGGACCTGGAACACTTCCGACAGATGGTCTCAGGGCAGCTTGTCGACAATATTCTTAATCTGGCCAACCGGGTGTTGAAATTCACGGCCAGCCGTCTCGATGGAAGATTGACGGCCGGAGCACTCCCTCCCTCTCCTGACAGGGTCGGGGAAATTCTTTCGTCCATTCAGACCCATTATGCCGAGCTGGATTTCAGTCGCGTTGTACGGGACCTGGGGGAACTGGGCGATATCGGAAACCAGTTCATCCAGGAGACCCAGCCCTGGTCCCAGATTAAAACCAGTGAGGATGAGGCGCGAACAACGGTATCCCGTGCCGTAGACCTTCTGCGGCGGATGGCAATCTGTATGAGTCCCATTCTCCCGACAACAACGCAACGGCTTTTCTCCCAGATGAACTCACCCGTGCAGACGCTTCAGGATTTGGATCACACATTTTCAGATCACCGGATCGGAACGCCGGAGCCGCTCCTGCCCCGGATCGATAAAGTCGACCTCATTTCCAGCGAAGAAGGCTCCTGACAAAGAACTGATGTAAAACCATCACACTTAAAAGTGCACATACAATTGAGCAATAGGGCATCGTTGGGGGTAGCGGACTATCCCGATGATAGCGCTGCAAGCCTTCTTTTTTTACACGATCAGTGTTCAACTGAATTATATCCTTCTGTCAAACTACGGGTGGACTACTCCCCTTGATTAAATGCGCGCAAACTATTGTTCGGTATGGACGGATTTGAAAACACGAACGTAGAATCTTGATCAGTTATTGGGAAGGAGGTCAATATCATATAATAGTAAACATGCGCATCCCCAATAGGCAGGGACACATTGGCTTAATAATTTTATTTATTTGCCTTCTTCCTGTTTTGCCAAATGAATTATTCTCACAGATTCCTTCCCAGCCGGGCTGGCCTGTTGAGGTGACTAACAATGATACTGGCTCATTATTGATTGCCGACTTTAACGATGATGGAACCAAAGAAATACTCGGGATGGGGAAAACAAACACTTTCCAGGACAAGTACCTATACATGTTCAACCCTGATGGTACGATTCTTCCCGGGTTCCCTGTAATTTCAGACGCATATAGAGTCGGAAATCCTATAGCCTTCGATTCTGATGACGATGGCACTCTGGAATTCGTGATTTCCTACGACGGACTGCACATGTTTGATTTCCAGGGTAACGAACGCTGGTATATACCCCATGATGGGCCGATCTTCCAATCGAATTATGTACCATACAATCTGGCAGCCGCTGATCTAACGCAGGACGGAAAGCAGGAAATTATTGTCACGTGCACTGACGGAGGAGGTATTTTTGTCTTTGACTCTGATGGGAACTTGCTGCCCGGGTGGCCAGTGGTAATATCGGCCCTTCCAGGCTGGACACCGCCCGGAATGAATTATTCGGCAACGATTGGTGATTTAAATGGAGACGGGGAACTCCAGATTATTGTCGTGACCGTTCAAGGGCACATCATCTGCTTGAAGCCCAATGGACAGTTTTGTCCTGATTTTCCAATCCTATATTCAGCACCAGGAGCGATTGAAAAACCTATACTTTTCGATCTCACAGGTGATGGAAAATTAGAGATTCTAATATCCAATCGTGGTGAAGACGAAGTTTGGATCCTGGATTATATGGGAAATCAGCTTAACACACTGCCCTTGATAGCAACAGAAATGTCTTTTGGAGATCCCAATCAGGATGGAATCATGGATCTGGGATTTCGAGCCCAGGGTGGATATCACCTGATAGAAACCAGCACTTTCACTGATCTACCAGGATTCCCCATCAACCTTAGTGGAACACCCTGGGAGAATTGGGCTTTCAGACGAGCGAACTTCGTAGATCTAACCGGTAATGTTCAGCAGGAGCTTCTCTTTGGTTCTTCATACAGTAGTTTTGTTCCCGATGGACAAATGATGGCGTTTGATCTGAATGGATCCATGATCCAGGATTTTCCAATCGGCCCGCTCTACCATAGATCTACTGGTGGGGCGTTCTCAACGATCAACGATCTTGATGGAGATGGGGATGTTGAGTTTTGTATTGGATCTGACAATTCGGAGTATATCATCCCACGGGGATCCACGGTCTATTGCTGGGATTCTCCGCAACCCTACAATCTGGATAACATAGACTGGGCGATGGAAGGGTTTGACATGCGGCATACGGGCCGGTGGAGAAAGCTCTACCACATTGACAGAACCAACAGCCATCTTGCCTTCCCGGACTGTTCCTCCAATCCCTGCGTCCTCTCTGCTGACGGATCTTTGCATGATGTGGTTATCACCGCAACCCGCCAGGCCGATGGCACGCATCCATCAGGACAGGATGTACGGTATTCCAGGACTCCGGGTTGCGGTGAATATGTGGGTCCCGTTCTGGATAACGGCGACGGCACTTACACCAGACAATTACAGGCACCTTCGTCCGATTGCACAACTGGCCTGCATGCCTGGGTGAACGAATTTAAACTGGATGAAAGCGTTACGATCCACTTTGTTGACTGCACTGCGGATCTAGGGGACGTAAACCTTAACGGTTCGATATCATCTCTTGATGCCGTACTGATTCTGCAAAAGGTCGTCGGAATGATTTCGTTTAATGACGATGAGTATTGTCGGGCGGATGTGAATGAGAATGGGACTATCACCAGTTTAGACGCTGCTTATGTATTGATGTGCACAGCGGGCAATTGCACCAGTCTTCCAACGATTAACTTCCAGGCGGCTTGCCAGAATCACGGGAACTGTATATGAATTTGTTTTTTGCAAAGGTTGTTATGATTTATTTTTCACATCACTGACGTTGTCAGAAAAGAAACGATGGAAAGCGCTATTAAGGAGTTCACCCGGAACGACTGATTTCTGCTCGATGAGAGGACAAATATCAAAGGGCCAGGAAATAGTCCCCGGCCCCTCGTCATTTATCCCTGATCGCTCCTATTACCAGGAGCCCGACCGGTTGAGTTTCACTTGATTTATCAGATGCAGTACCAGAATCTTCATCCGAAACAAGATAGAGCGTGGACGCCACCAGGGTAAGCATCAGCACCTCCGTGTCCCCGAAGTTCCATTCAAACAACCCGGCCAGGGTAATTCCGACCAGAGAGGCAATCGAGGCCAGTCCTCCCCAGGTTCTGCGGCGGCGCCACCCCAGGAAAATGACTGTCCCCAGAAAAAATCCATAGGGCAGCAGTCCAGCAAGTCCACGTTCGGCAGCAATCTGAATCACGTTATTGTGGAGATGGGGGATTCTGAGCCGGGTAGACCACGGTTCCCGATAAAAAGGATAGACCTTTCGTGCCATATCCGGCCCTACACCTGTGAGCGGATGGTCCAGGAACATTCTTGTTCCTGCCACCATCATGGCCAGCCGATCATTGTTGGAGGGGTCGCTGAGATCGAAGAGGGATCGGACCCGGTCCCGGTGAGGGCCGGGAAGAAACAGGACCACGATAAATAGGATCAATATCACCAGGGCGGCTTTACGCCTCATGGAAACCACGATCACCAGAAATCCCGCAGCCAGTCCCACCCATGCGTTCCGTGTCAGGGAAAGGATAACGGCGACGATGGGAAGGATGATCCCGGCCATCGCTGCCCAGCGCAGGATTCGATCCTTTTCTTTCAAGGCAGTCACGGTATTGATCAGAATCAGGATCACGAGAAGACCCGCAAAGGTCATATAGTGAGAAAGAGGTCCCCGGATTCTCCAGAAGGGCTGGCCCGGAACGACAAAGGCATACTGCAGAAAACCCCAGGCAGCCAGAGCAATCCCCATGAAGACAAAGACCCACATCAGGGCGCGCTGTCCCATTTCACGGGCGTATATGGCTGAGAGAGGAAATACAAGGAAATTGAGAAGATCTTTGCTGGCATGGAGGGACTCGATGGGATGAGCGCTTGTCGCAATCGAGGCAACCGAGGCCATGACATAGGCAATCAGTGCCACGAAAGGAGGATCCATTTTCCAGGATCGGCGAACCGCAAGGGTACAGAAAAGCAAGATTCCCCAGGTGATATTCGCCAGAGCAATGAGGGGAATCGAAAGAATAGCCGCCAGAAAGAGCGGATTCACGGAGTTTCGGGGGGCAGCTCCACTGCGTCTTCGATGAGAAGAACGGGGATATCGGAAACCACAGGGTATACCTTACGGCACCGGGAGCATCGAAGTCCCTGTTCCACGACAGGTTCCTCATCACGAAACCTGGGGCGGTACCGTTCGATCAGCTGCTGACAGAGGGATTCGGGAAGCGGTAGAAGTTCCAGTCCCACCTTGCAGGCCGGGCAGGCCAGAATTTCCAGAAAATCCGCGTCGAGGCTCATTCCTACCTCCTTATATCTTTCCTATGGTAGCATATTTCCCTATGGTTTCGAGGATTGTGCATCTCGTTTCAGGGAAGCGTTTTACGGGAGCGGCATCGGTAGCCCTGTCGTGGCATGAGGCCCTTCGCCACAGAGGGTTGGAGAGCCGGTTTCTCTACATGGGAGGCTACACACTGGAAGAAAAACTCCGGGGCAGACAGGACTGCATTCCCTACCCCGGCTATCATTCCATATCCCGCTTTGTAACCCGTGAAACGAAAAATGCTCTGGTCTTCGCGCATATTTCCCAGGACCACTGGTTCCTCTCTCTCCTTGCCCGCAAGTCCGCAAAGCGAATCCTGGTTTTCCACCGTCCTGCGGCTGTCAAAACCGATTGGATCCATCGCAGGATATATCAGAGATGTGACGCCGCGATTCCGGCTTTTCCAGGGACAGTGAACCTTTCCTGCCTTCCGGTTCTGCCCTGGATTCCCCCCGCCGTGAACACCGACATTTTCACCCCGGGAACCCAGCCTCATGATCCACCGGTGTTGGGCACAATCGGGAAACTGACCCGTGATCGGCATCATGAACGATTCATCTACCTTCTGGATAACCTGCAGCGCCGAGGTGTCCCTTTTCGTGCAAAGGTAATTGGAAAAGGCCCTCACCTTTCCTTCCTCATGGAAGAGACGAATCGGTGCGGTCTTGACCCGGTGTGTTCCTTTGTGGGGTACCACGAAGATGATGCCCTTGCAAAAGAACTGGGCACATGTGACCTCTTCATCTGGTGCATGCCCGGATCACAGGGATCTCATCGGGCTCTGCCTGAAGCCATGCTCTGTGGATGCGCCGCAGCGGCCTTTCCCATGGAAGGGCTTGAACCGTGGATTGAGGATGGAAAAACCGGGCTCCGGCTGAGCTCCCATATGGAAGAAGCGGCTGATAAGCTCATTCCGTGGCTGCAGAATCGTGAAAGTCTGAGGATCCTGGCCGAACAGGGTCGTAGTCGGGTCCTGGAGAGGACGAGCTACGATTCGATCGCCGATCGGATAGAAGAGATCCTCTCCAAAATCGAGACATAGTAGGACTGCGGAATCCTCAACCCACCCCGGCCCAGTCCCGGAAGGATACCCGGTTTAAGACGACCATGGAAATCACTCCCGCCGCATGGAAGGAGACCGTGTCGCCTGGCAGCCGAATCAACCCATTTCACAAAATCTTCTGAATATTCACTGTACCGGGTTTCGACAGCATCGAGACCCTGCCCGACGGCATAGGCTAAAAAGGATTCGAGCTGATCCTCGGATAATCCCAGAAAGTTTGGGTGGCAGAGGACACTCACACCCCCGTCTTTTCGAATCAGCTGAATGGCCTCGGCAAATCCAAGTCGTTTCCGATTCACGTAAGCAGGTTTCCCGGTATTGAGGTATCGTTCAAAGGCAAGATCAAGGTTCTTCACATGCCCGGCCCGAACGAGGGCTGCAGCGATGTGGGCTCTTCCTGCAATCGGTCGGGACAGAATCCACTCCCGATCCCGACTACCGATCGGAACGCCAAGATCAGAGAGCGCATGGATGATTTTTCGATTCCGTGCATTCCTGCTCTGTGCAAGTCGGTCCAGAGTCAGGGCCACATGCCCGTTCAACGGAATCCCCAGGCCAATCAGGTGGATCGAGCGGGGAATTCGGGAATCATTCGTGGAAAGTTCTACTCCGGGTAGAATCTCCGGATTGGAAAAGGAATTCATTCTTCCCGACCAGGAAGCCCAGCCGTCGAGGGTATCGTGATCGGTGATGGCAATGGCAAAAAGACCCGCGGCCGCGGCAAGTCGATGAAGCTCGGTAAGATTGAGGGATCCATCGGAAGCTGAGGTGTGACAGTGCAGATCTACGTAGAAATTCATGGCAGACTACTATAACAAAAAAAGGGAGAGGCCAGTGGCCTCTCCCTTTGACTCACAAAGAAAGGATCTTCAGGGTGTCACAAAGATCGCGTCACCGCTGAGGTTATCCACAACGGACAGATAGGGAAGAACCTGTCCCTGACCGCTCACCACGGTAAATCGGATGTACCCGTTGTTCAAAAGCTCATCCCCGTAGATGATCCGGACGATCTCGTTAAACTGCCTGTTTTCATGGATCCCCATTCCGAATCCATACGAACCAAGGTACGTGCCATCGTGATCGAAGAGTTCGATCAGGATCACGGCGTCTCCCAGTCCGATCTCGGAGAACCCGAGGTTGGAACGGAAATCTTCATTCTGGGTGAGATGGATCAGGTAACCCATCGTCCCGGATTTAAAGCTCTCATCGGCCATCGTGGGCATTACACCCTGTCCATAGGAACCGACATCAGCCGTCGTATAGGTGCGGCTCATGGCCACTACGCCAGAGGGTGAGGTCAGGGTCAGGACACCATAGGTATCCCCGACCAGCGTAAAGAGCTGCTGGAGAAAGTTCTCCGACATGTACACCTTCTTGCTTTCCAGGCTGATATTGGCTGCAAGGGATGTGGCTCCCGTTGTGTAGGTTACGGTAACATCCTGGGCCGTATCTGCCGGATTGAAGATCCGAAGTTCCGTTCTCCAGCTGGTGTCGTTAGCACCCGCGGCCTTGGCGGCAACGGGGACGATCAGCTTTTTCATGTCTTCTGCATCGAAGATCTGGGCCGGGATATACACTGCATCGCCGGAATCCTGATCGATCATCGAAGCGTAGGCCAGTATGGCACCCGCACCTGTCACGGTAACTTCCGCGCGGGCAACGGGAACTTCATCCGTGATTCCCAGGTCGTTAAAGATGTCGACCTGGAAATGTCCCATGGGATAGAGAGGATAGGCTCCCGATCCCAGGTAATTATTCTGGTCATCGTAGAGTGTCACGTTGGCCGTAGCTGCCTGCCCGGTAACTTCGACGAAGCCGACGTTGGTGCGTCTCGTCTCCGTGGAGGAGAGCATCACGAGGTGGGCCGAATCGGCCTGTCTCGCCTTGGCATGCTGCGCGCGGGCAGGTGACGGCATATTCAATGCCATCGATTTGCTCACGGCGGGGATAAACTGCCCGTAGCTCCCCGTGTCGGAGGTGGTATAGGTCCTCGTTGTGACGTAGACCGGATCGTCCGAAGTGACGTGGAGAGCACCCGCCATGTTCGAGACACCGAACATGTTGGTCAGCATGTTGTCCATCATCATCTCTTCATGGGTTGGAATGGTCCCGTTGTAGACATAGGGGCTGGTCATGCCATCCGTATCGGAGGGGATGAAGGTAATCGAATAGGCGATCGTATGGTCCATGGGGTTCAGCATCCGGATATCCGTCTGCCAGTGTGTTCCCCGTGAACCCGAGGTTTCCGCCGCGGCTGCCACAAAGACATCGGTGGCTCCCGTTGGAGCCGCACCGCCGGATGTCGTGAAGTTCCACCTCGGACCGTTCTTGAAGGAGCAGTCGTTAAAGGCGGACACAATCCAGTAATAGGTTGTTCCTGCTTCAAGGTCTGTGAGGGTATAGGTCGTATCCGTAGTGGTCCCCACATACGCCACACCCATGGGAGTGGTGCCGACGTAGACTTCATAGTAGGTCGCGTTGGCCGCCGGTTCCCAGACGAGGGTGACGGGAGGTTCGACACCCTCGGCACCGTCTTCCGGGCTCACATTGGTGAACTGATCGACAGGGGTGCAGGGGGCCCCGGCACAGACGTTGCAGGTTCCGCCGCCGCCACCGCCCGCATCGGCGTCCACGAGAACACTGTCGACTTCCCAGTTCCATCCCCAACCAGTACTGGCATATCGGAACCGAATCAGGATCGTGTTCCCGACATATGGAGTAAGGTCGACGTGAACCAGGTGTCCTGACGCATCATCAGTTGTTTCATAAACCAGATTCGTCCAGGTCGTTCCTCCATCTGTGGAAATGTCAGTCCAGGCATCACCAAGACCTGCCATATCCTGGAAAAAGCAGTTGTATTCAAGGTACCCGGTTGTTGCGGCGGTTAGATCGATCGATGGGGTAACCAGCTCTGTATCCATCGTGGTGCCGTTACCGCAATCATCGGAATTAGCATCGGCCGCCTCCCCCGTGCCTCCCGTTTCGTTTCCACCGCTGAGGTATCCACCCGTGTTTGCGGTCGTATCCCACACGCAATCGCCACCGAGGTTGTTATTCTGCCATCCGGCCGGGGGCCAGGTTTCGAATTCCTCGGAGAGGAGGATGACCTGGCGCTTCTTGGCACCCGTGGGTACATTGAAGGAATCGGTCCAGCTGCCTTCGGTGGCCGTAATTGTCAGGTCGAGCACAATCACATCCCCGCAGGTGAAGGTTTCATCTACCATCACCATATATTCACTGTTGGACTGTGCCGTTCCGCCGGAAGCGGGGATGTCGGGATAGGTGGAGGTGTTCATCATCACTGTGGCTCCCGGGGTCGCCGTGGACATCACGGCGGAGACACCCGTGGCGTCGCCGGGGCCGTTGTTGATCAGGGTAACCGTCAGGTAGAGATACTCTCCAGGATCGGCCACACCGTCGTTGTTTCCGATACCGCCGAAGATGCAGACATCCCGAAGTGCGGCATCGTTGTAGGCCAGGATCGGTGGCAGACAGGACACGGTGAGCGTTCCGTCCACCTCCGTCATCGCCACGTCGTTCACGAGAGAGTTCTGGAGATCGAGGTTGGTAACCGTTCCGTCGGGCGTGGCAAAGCTGATCAGGAGATCAACCGTCGCGATCGTTCCCCCTCCCGCACCCAGGGCGGTACCGGAGGCCGCAGCCACGGAGATATGGTCGGCATAGACGTTGGACATCACCGTAAAGCCGCTGGCAATTCCGGCCGGAGCCGCACTGACACCGGTAATGTAGGTCGGATCGAAATAGAGGTCAAACTGGAAAGCCAGCATCCCGTCACCCTCATCCAGGGTGATGGGAACACTGACCGTGGTTCCGCACGATCCCGCTGAATTCACCACGGTCAGGGTTGTTGGACCGACTGGAGCCGCGATCGTGGTAAAAGACCACTCCGGGGTGATTGCATCCGGAGGACAGCCGTTTGTCGCCACGACAGTCCAGTAATAGGTCGTTGAATTGGCCAGAGGACCTGGATCGTAGGTTGTTCCAGCCACGGTGCCTACCATGGGTGGTGGACTGACCGTTCCGAAGTAGACGTCGTAGCCTGTCGCAGCCGCAGAGGCACCCCAGCTGAGCGTTGTCGTGGTCGGCTGGTCAATGGCCCCATTGGCAGGAGCCGTCAGCGTGAAGGCCCCCGGAGGCGTACACGGAGCGATCGTTGTAAAGGACCACTCAGCCGTGTTTGCATCGGGTGCGCAGCCGTTGGTGGCCACGACGGTCCAGTAATAGGTCGTGGAGTTGGCCAGAGGACCGGGATCGTAGGTCGTTCCAGCCACGGTGCCCACCATGGGCGGCGGGCTGACGGTTCCAAAGTAGACATTGTAGTTCGTTGCACCCGTAGAGGCATTCCAGCTCAGGGTTGTTGTCGTGGCCTGATCGATCGCACCGTTGGCGGGAGAAGCCAGCGTAAAGGCTGCAGGAGGCGTACAGGCAACGCAGTCAATGCAGACCGGGGTCGCAGAAGTGACCGTCACCATGACGTCGTCAACCTCTGCGTAGTAGTCCCATGAAGTCGTGTAATAGTGAAACCGGATAAGAACCGTATTCGAAACGTAGGGCGTGAGATCGAGACTCACGAGTTCTCCCGGCCCATATGCTGAATGATCGGCAGTCCAGGTCAGAAGGTTAGTCCACGAAATGCCTCCGTTGGTAGATATATCCACCTCAAAGGCATCGTTCGCACTGAAATCGTTATAGGCGGCTTGAAAATCGAGGGAAGCCGCCGTAGCTGTCGTGAGATCCAGCGCGGGCGTTCTGAGCTCGGTATCCATCGTCGTGCCATTGCCGCAATCATCACTATCAGCATCCGCACACAATCCGCTCCCACCTGTATAGTTGGTTCGGCCGGTATTGGTATTGCTGTCCCACACACAGTCGCCACCGTTATTCACAATCGTCCATCCCGCCGGGGGCCAGGACTCGAACGCCTCGTCGAGGATCACGGCGGTTGTGGAGCCGACCTCGACCTGGAAGGTCACGGTGTTGGTGTAGGCTCCCGCGTTTGCCGTCACATCGAGGCTGAAATCGATCATCGTACCGCACGCTACTGTTCCCGCAATGTCGAAGACAAAGGCTGTTGAAGAGGCGCCTGTACCCCCACCTGAAGCCAGGTCGGGGAAGTTTGCATTCGGAGTCGTCACGGAGATTCCGGGAGTAATGGAGGAGAGCGTTCCGGCCACACCCGTGGCATTGGCAGCACCGTTGTTGATCAGGGTGACCGTCAGGTCGATCGTCTCTCCCGGATCAGCGGAACCGTTATTGTCGCCCGCACCCCCGAGGGAGCAGGTGTCCGTGAACGACTGGCTGTCGTACTGCACGTCGGGTGCCGCCGCCGCGATGGTTGTAAAGGACCATTCAGGCCCCGTCACGGCCGCGCAGTCGTTTGCAGAGCTGTAGGCGACGACATACCAGTGATAGGTGATTCCATTTGTCAAATCACCAGGAGGGTCGTAGGTACTTGCAGAAACCGTTCCGACAAACAGCGGCGGACTGAAGGAAGATAAATAGACATCCCAGGTATCCGCATTGGGAGTATCCTGCCAGTCCAGGACTGCGGTCACCGCCACATTGGTCGCTGTGTCCGCGGGAGATGTATTTGTTACGGCTCCAATGGGAAGGTTCCCCGGACATGTAACTGTGAGAGTTCCAGGAACGGTTGAAGGCGTTACATCGGTTTCACCCGCGTTCGTGGAATAGAGCTGCCCGGTAGGATCGAGGAAGGAGAGGTTCGTGCTGCTTCCATCGCATGCCGTTGCGATTGCGGTAAATGGAATCAGAACCAGATTTTCATCCGTACCCACTGCAACGGGAGCTCCCGCCGCGGCAATGGGAACGTAGGTTCCAAATCCGTCCGTCAACGGAGCAGATGGACCGAACGCCCACGCGGCAAACAGGGCTCCAGGTGTTGGGATGCCCGGAGTGACCAGGGTCGGATCGTAGTAGAGCTTGAACTGAAAGGCGATCAGGTTGTCCGAGACATCGATCGTTACGGGCACGGATACTGCCCCGCCCCCACAGGTTGGAGACGGAGCGGGTTGTACCGTAAAGGAACGCACGGCCCTGGTCTGAGGTGTACCCAGCATCATCTGGGTATCGGCCCAGACGAGGCCGGTGGCACAAAGTAACGCGAAAAACGTAAAAAGAAGCCGTTTTATCATAGATTTCCCCCGGACGTGTGCTGCAGAGGCGTTTGGAGATCGAGCTCCATGGTTCTGGATTCCTGTGGACGGTCATTGATCAGGACTCGATCCAGATTGAAATTCGTGGATTTCAGGGACCCGTCCTTCACCTTGAAAATCAGGGTACAGAGTACCCCCTCGGATGCCGGAAAGGGTTCCGCCGAGGCAAAGGCGCCCCGGAGGGTTCCCCGGACTTCATGGACGGCATGCATGGCGTCCACTGTGAGGGGTCCCTTCTCCAATCGAACAAACTCGAGGGCCCGGGGATCGAACTTGACCTGAAACTCCGCCGCGGTGGGTGCTTCCGGGAAGGCCATCCTGACAGTCAGGACTACCTGGTTCCCGGGAAGGACCTTCGCAGGAGCCAGATCAATCCCGCCTGCGGCCCAGAGACCCGCCGCAACAGCCAGGGTGAGTAATGTAATCAGTGTGCGCTTCATGGTTTCCTCCTTCCCGACTATGGGAGACAGTTCCCATGGGCGTTGCAGGAAGGCTCAAACCCGGCAGGAAGGCCGGGACAGTTCCCCGCAACACACATGAGGATATAGGCCGCATCAAGAGAGGTCACGGCGGCATTCTGGTTAACGTTGGCCCGACAGTACTCCTCGGGTGTAAAGGTAATCATGCCCACGACCTCCTGGAGGACCAGGGAGGCGTCAAGGGCGGTGACCTGGGAATTGAGGTTCACATCACCGAGGTCGGCATCACATCCACCGGCAACACAGGTCGTGCAGGTAGCACTGCCCCCTGTTGCGGTAACTTCAACACCATCCACCATCCATCCCCATGCCCAGCCTGTACACACGTAACGGAAACGAATCAGGACGTTGTTTCCCACATAGGGTGTCAGGTCGATGTTAACCAGGTGTCCTCCTCCATCGTCGGTCGTTTCAGATCGGAGGTTGGTCCAGGAGGATCCACCATTGGTTGAAATATCGGTATAGGCATCTCCGTCACCGGCATAGTCTTCAAAGCGACAGTTATACTGCAGGGTTGCCCCGGTAACGGAAGTGAGATCAATGGATGGCGTGATTAACGCCGTATTCATGGCGCTTCCACAATCATCGGAGTTGGCATCGGCTGCCTCTCCGGTGCCTCCGGTCGTATTCCCCAGACCAGAGTACCCTCCGGTATTGGCCGTGGTATCCCACGCACCACATCCACCATTGTTGATATTCTGCCAGCCGGCCGGAGGCCAGGTCTCGAACTGTTCATAGAGGAGCTGACCTCCTCCCGCCATTCCCGTCGTCTGCTGGAATGTATCGGTCCAGCTTCCCTCGTTGGTGGTGATATCGATCTGGAAATTGATCGGATCGCCGCAGGGAAAGGCCTGATCGATCGTCACTTCATACAGGACCGTATTGGTCCCCGTGGCTCCCACACCCAGATCCGGATAGGGCGAAGTGTCCACATTGACCGTGATCCCCGGAGTGGCGGAAGAGAGGACCGCGCTGACGCCCGTGACGGGATCGGTACCGCTGTTGGCGAGAGTCACGGTCAGGTAGAGGTTTTCACCGGGATCGGCAAACCCGTCTCCGTCCCCAGGACCACCGCCGGTGCAATCATCGGTGAAAGAGTGACTATCATACGAAGCTTCAGGACCACACGCCATGGGCGGATATTCGATCGTGAGGGACCAGGACTGGATCGTTCCCGTGTCGCCGCCTGCATCGTCCGCCACAAAGAGATCCCAGTCACCGAGTGCGGAAATCCCATCCACCTGGCTCAGTGGGGCTTCGGGAATGAACGATCCTGTGAAGGGCGCCGTTCCGGCTGTAATGGCCGTGGCCGCTTCGTCATCAAAGACCGTGTTCGTGTAGTTGTCTCCGCTGCTTCCATTATCGGTGGAGAGTTCCACCTGGGTACCGTTGGGGGCAACGAGGTAGATATCCAGGTCGCTGTCCCAGGTGTGGGTGATCGTAAGGGTCACGTTGACATCCACAACCGTACCGGCATCCGGAACGCTGATCGTGGAGGTTACGCCCGTCGGGTTAGAGTCGGGGATGCTGAGCGGTGTATCGGTCGAGTTGTAGATCGCTGTACTCAGGGTTCCCGCAGTGAAGGTGTAGTAGGTTCCGCTGTTGTCGTCCGAGGCAGAAATCCCATAGGTATCTACTGACGTTACGGAGAAATAGTAGTCCGTGCAGACCAGCAAACCGGGAATCGTGACAGAGTGGCTGGATACCAGAGTCGGATCCGAAGCCGTCGAAGCAGGAGGCATCGATGGATCGTAGGTAACCAGAGAGTCGGCATCCCGGTTGGTCGTCCATGTAACCGTGACTGAATTGCCGTTCACAACTGCCTGGACATTGGAAATTGTCAGAGGTGTGCAGAAGGCCGAGGCCGTATCGGTAACGACAGCAGGATTCCCCGATCCGTCATCGGCATCATTGTAGGTTCCTGTAATCGTGTCTCCATCGGTGAGCGACAGGAGACCATCGGCAGCAGGAGCACCCGCAGTGGTAGCGATCGAACCCAGGAAGACAGAAGAGGAAGTTGACTGTTCGGTGAGGGTAACCGTTTCACCACCCGCCTCCGTTGTGGAGGAGAGGGTGACATTTACCGTTTCCTGGACACCGGGATTGGTGTTGAGATCCATGTCCATTACCGTGACCGCAATCGTATCTCCGCTGCAGGTGTAGACGTCACGGTCCAGCATGATCATTCCAGCATGGCAGTTGACAGGGACCGACACAATCACATCGTCCACGTACCATCCGTCACGATTGACAATATCGTCTGCCACGAGATGAAAACGGAACTGGACCGCCGGGTTTCCTGCATAGGCGGAAAGGTCGATGGCAACCTGGGTCCATGCTGCAAGCGTTCCCGAGTAGGTAGCCACCGCAGTCCAGGATGTCCCTCCATTGGTGGTGACTTCCACATACCCGTAGTCATATCCGCTTTCGATGTCGTAGTGGTGCCAGAAGGAGAGGAGGGCGGTGCTGTATGCGGAGAAGTTAAAGACGGGGGACGTGAGGGAGACGTCGGCATAGGCGGTGTAATTACCCCCCGGAGAGTCAGTCCAGGAATGGCTGGCGGAGTGGCTGTCCGTGTCAATGATGGCCCACGGAGAATCCGCCGTCCATCCGGCGTTTCCGGACTCCACATCGTCCATGAAGAAGTCGAACATCCCAAGGGTTTCAAAGGTGTAGTACGCCCCGGAGTTATTGTCCGTAACGGTGTTCTGGGCGGCATCCGTCGAAGAGACCTCGACGAAATATGTCGTGCAGGAGAGGAGATTGGTCAGGAGAATCGAATGGTTGAGAACTAGGGCCGGCGAGCTGGCCGTATTCCCGAGCCCGGGTGTATCCCCGTAGTTCACAAGGCTCGTGGCGGGTTCGTTCGTATCCCAGGTCACGATCGCCGAGTTGTGGGTAATCGAAATAATCTGGACGTTGGAGATGATGGGACCCACGCAGTCGGCCACGGCTGTATCGGTAACGATTGCGGGAGCGCGAAGGGTCTGTGTACTGGATCCACTATCCGCGTCGTTGTAGGTCGCCGTGATCGTATCTCCGTTGGTTACCGAGAGGAGTCCGTCAGAAGCCGGGGCAACAGAAGTGGTGTTGATCATACCGGTAAAGACACCGCTGCTGGTTCCCACCTCGTTTAAGGTTAAAGTTTCTCCTGCAGGTTCGGTTGTGGAGGAGACCAGGACGTCCTGGGTGCCGGCGCCTTGAAGATCGGCGTCACTGACGGTGACCTCGATGGTGTCGGAACAGTTATAGATTTCCCGGTCCATCTGGATGATACCGGCCGAAGTCTGATTCGTCGCGTTATAGATATAGAGGGCGTAGTCCTGATCCGTCAGGTTGGCGTCTCCCGGGATCGCATCGCCGCCGAGGTTGGTGGCAATCACCCGGAGGGTGAAGGTCGCCACGACACCGGCGGGGAAATAGACACCCTCAACGTTATTGATCGTGTCTGGCGTACCCGTATTGGGAACGGACACGCCGTTCGTGAAATTGTTACCGAGGTAGACATCCGCTCCCACCGTGACCTCGAGGTCCAGATCGTTCACCAGACCGCCGGAGGGCGTCGCATTGGGATCCCCCGGAGCATCAGAATAGACCAACATGACCCGGACGGGTAGCGATGGATCGACCACGGAGAAGATAGGTTCAGGGGAGTGAGTTTGTCCCGAAGTTGTAAAAGTATATCCCTGGTCGAAATAGTATTTGAATGCGGAATCGAAGGCACGTCCCAGGTTAACCCGTCCCCATCCCTGGCGCATGTTGGGAAAGTTCAGCGTCGAACTCCCGTTGCCATCTGCGCCGCCGACCATATCATCGGCCGAACCCAGCATGACAGCCTTGTTCATGGCCGGGGAGGGCGGAGTTCCCATCTCATTGTCGTAATACTGGTAAATCAGGGCCGCTGCACCCGCCATCGACGGGCAGGAATGAGAGGTTCCCGAGGACCACGTGTAGAAGGTCTGACCGGAAGGCCAGTACCGATCGTCCGCTGTTCCCGATGCCCCGCAAACACTGGCACCGGTAAAACCGGAATACTGGGAAGCCGCACCCTGGATATGGTTTCCGGGGGCCATGGCATCGGGCTTGATGCGGCCGTCTTCGCAGGGCCCGGGAGACGTGAAGTCGGTAATGTCGTTCAGGCTGTCCGCGTTGGAATCACCGCAGCCATCCGCGATCCCATGGTCCCGTACGTTCTCGCTGGCTCCGGAGGTGATAACGTTCTTGGCTGTACCGGGGGCCCCGGTCATCCCATCTGTGGGACCATCGTTTCCAGCGGAGAAAACAACCGTATAGGCATAAAGTCCGTTGCCGGAGTTGCCATCGGCATCCCGGACGGCCAGGTCGTATTGCTGGGCGTCTATATTGTATCCGCCGTAGGTTGACGCACCCCAGGAGTTAGAGGTAATGACGGCGCCATTGGAAGCGGCTGGTGCCGTAATTTCGAACATGTCCGCCATTCCGCACCAACCACTCGACCCGAAAATCTTTGTCTGACCGCCTCGGGCTGTGGGGGCCATACCCATACCGTAGTAATAATTATTGCCGTCAAGAGCCCCGGTTCCCTTGCCGTCACCCAGTACGATGGACTGGTTGATGGTTCCGTGCCCATCCATCCCGAAGTTTCCTTCACTGCAGAGGTCAACCTGGTAAATCACCCGGCAAGAGGTTCCCAGGGCATCGTCAAAGTCGGGATGGTGGTTTCCCACCGTCGTGTCTCCGGTGTCCCAGCCGTCGTCAGCAACATCGACAATGACGGAGCTGACATCGCTCAAACCGACCGTGGAAAGCCAGGCTTCATAGCCCGGTCCATCGGGAAGAGTTCCGGTGTAGTTCCCGGCAAGGATCTGGTCCTGGATTTCGTCATGCATCTCTCTTGGGAAGATAGGTTCGATCCAGATGACGTAAGGAAGCTTGACCACACGTTCCACCATTTCCATCCGGCCGTGGGCTGTAAGATAGACGAAGGGGGAAGTGGTTACCCTGGGGGTTGTAAAGGTTACCCCTAGGCTGGTCAGATCCTGGAGAGTCTTTGAAAGTTTATTATTGTTAAGAAGGAGAATCGCTGCATCGCCTTCCTTGACATCCTTGTTCTTTCGAATATGCGATGAAACCTTGAATTCTCCTGAATAGTAACCGGCCCAGTCGACGGCTGGTATCGTCCCGAAGTTTACCGGCTTTCCTTCAGGGACCTCAACCAGGAGGGCAAAGTTGGGAATATACTGAACTATTTTTGCAACTCCTCTGGCCTTCAGGGCGGTCACCCATTCCGCTTTGATGGGCCCCTGAAAGTGGACCACGTAGAGCCCTGCCTGAGTTGCCTCAAGGATGGGAGCTCTGGAACCGATGGAGATATTGGGGGTCAATCGGATCACGTCCCAATCCTGCAAGGGCATAACCGTAGCCTGTTTCAGAAGCTGTGGGGAATTTAGCTTTCCCGTTGAATCTTCGACCAGTAAGAATGCGCCATAATCATCGATAACATTTAGCCCGAAGGTTTGAGCAATCTTTCCCTTCATGGATGAATCAAAGGGTCGTACGATGGCTCTTTCTGCGGGTACGGCCAGGGCGGTTACCGCCACCAGCAGCGCCCACAGCACCAGGGCTGCGCCTAATTTTTTCATAATTTCTCCTCCCTCGATGGGTTCACTGTCCACTATTATTTAGGAGGCGGGCCCTGTTGTCAAGGAGAAGATTCCGCTTGCCGACCCAATGCTCACTGTGGTACAAGAGATTATGCCAAAAAGAAAGCGACGTCCCGCGGATTTCTTCATGGCCTTTCTGGGAATCATGCTTTTAATCCTGTTTGTATTTGTAATCCTCATGGTGCTGGGGGTTGGCAAATAGCCAGACAAATTCCTTTTCGTACCTTCATGGAAGAGGCCCTCTATTCCCGTGAATCCGGGTATTACAGAAAGAAGCGGCACCCGGCCCAGGAGGAAGGTGACTATGTGACCGGAGCTTCCTTTCACCCGGCCCTGGCTTCCTGTGTGGCGGCATGCATACAGGAAAACCTTCCCCGATGGGAAGATCCGCGCTTCGTTGACATCGGCTGCGGTTCCGGTCAATTACTGGCAAACCTGTTACCCTGTCTTCCGAAAGAGTGGACTGCCGTGGCCATCGATCTTCACGATCCCGAATATCTTCCCGTCGGAGTAAAACATCTTCGAGATCTCAATGAGCTGCAGGAGATGCGGGGAGTGTTTTTTGCCTACGAGTTCTTTGACGCCCTGCCCTGTGATGTCCTGACCTTTCGACAGGGAGCCTGGCATGAGCTTGTGGTCGAGGAGACCGCAGAAGGTGCGAAATGGGCTGAGGGAGGCCCTGCGACGCATATTGCTCTGGAATTCCTGGAGCGATTCAGGGTCGGCGGCAGGGAAGGACAGATAGTGGAGGTATGTACAAGGGCGGAAACGATCTATGAGACCCTCGCGCGGAAACTTACATCAGGGCTCTTTCTGACCTTTGATTATGGGAAAAAGGCTCAAATCCTCTATAACCCGCAGGTGTTTCCATCCGGGACCTTGATGGCCTACCGTTCGCATCATATGGACCGAAACGTCCTGAATTCAAAGGGAGAACAGGACATCACCTATGCCGTGAATTTCACAGCCCTGGAAGAAGCGGGCGAAAGAGCCGGACTGAAGACGTTGTCCTTTACCACACTGGGCGAATTCCTGGTTCGGTTTGGGATCCAACAGGTGTATGATAATTTAACGAATCGAGAAGATCAGGCCAGGGTCCGGTCCATGATTTATGGTCCCATGGGCCAGGACATCCGGGTCCTGATTCAGATTCGTTAGACAGGACACGGGTTTGAACATTTCGCGGACTCGTGCGTACTAGGTTCCTGGGAGGTCTACATGAATAGTTTATCTGCCATTTTCAATGTAATCATTTCACCCAAACAGGCGTTCGCCGCACTGAAAGAACGGCCCTATATCCTTGTCATCATGGTACTGACGGCCCTGATCACCGGAGTTGTGACCTTCGCGATCATGTCCCACCTGGACCCAGTAACGGTCCGCACGGAGATTCGGGAACAGATCCAGGAGTTCAAATCCAAAATTGAGAGTCAGACCGGACAATCGTTAACGGACGAGAAGATCGATGAGATGGTGGACAAACGTGCCGAGGGCATGAGTAAATGGACGGTGATCTCCAGCTTTGTCGCACCTGTCACGTCTGTCATCATGTATCTGATCCTTGCTCTCATCTTCTTCCTTCTCTTCAAGCTTCTCGATACCGAGCTGAGTTATAAACAGTCCTTCTCCCTGATCCTGCACTGTTACATCCCCCACCTGATCAAGGCAATCCTTGCGGTTGTGATTGCCATGGTCAAGGGCAGTTACGGCATGATGGAGCTTCAGAATTTGGTTGCCTCCAACCCGGGCGCGCTGGTAGATCCCAAAACCCAGAAAGTCCTCCACACCCTCCTGACCTCCCTTGACCTCTTTAACGTCTGGGTGGTTGTCCTTATGATTCTCGGGTTCGGGATCGTCTCAGATAAGAAACCCTCCAGGGTCGCACCCTGGATCATCGGCCTCTGGATCCTCTGGATCGTTGTGAAGGTAGGCGCCACTGCTGTTCTTGGATCGGTGTTTGGTTCATGAAAAAAGTACTCATCATCCTGGCCGTTGTCGCGGTTATTGCCCTGATGATCTTTTTCAGTGTGAAGGGAAAGGGATCCAAGGGGAAAGAAGTCTACACGGAAGATGCAGCGCTTCGTCCCATCGCCCGGGAAGTACTGGCATCGGGAGAAATCCGCCCTCGCACCTATGTTAACCTTCAGTCTGACGTTGTCGGAAAGATCATCCGGCTTCATTTCAAGGAAGGAGACTGGGTCAAGAAGGGACAGATCCTGGTGGATATCGAAAAGGAGACCCTTCTTCGACAGAGGGATCAGATGACTGCAGCCGTCAATTCCGCGAAAGCCAACCGGGAGCGTGTTGCCGCCATGGCAGACGAAGCCCACCTCAGATACAAACGAACCCGGGAACTGATGGACGAGAAAATCGTATCTCAGGAATCCCTGGACAGTGCCTGGGCCTCCCTGAGGCAGGCGGAAGCCTCCCTGACCGCCGCAGAGCAGGATATGGAACGATCTCAATTCGCACTGGATGAGCTCAACGAACAGATCAAAAAATGTACGATCCTGGCGCCGATGAATGGCCGCGTCGTCGAATTGGACATGGAAGAGGGAGAAGTGGTAGTGGCGGGAATGAATATTCCGGGTTCGGTGATCGGAGTTGTGGCCGATATGTCGGACATTCTGGCTGAGGTTGATGTGATCGAGAGTGAAATTGCTGGGTTAAAAACAGGGATGCCGGCTACCATCGTAGTTGACGCCCTCCCTGATATCACCTTCGAGGGCGAAGTGGAAGAGATTGCCCACAGTGCGTTCAAAAAGCTCGATGTGAATTACTTCAAGGTGAAGGTCCTGCTTCATAATCCCGATGAAAATCTCAGGCCGGGAATGAGTGCCCGGGCCACGATTACCCTGGAGAAGAAAGAGGACGTCCTGTCTGTTCCCATTCAGGCCGTAGTGGAACGGAAGGATGAAAAGGTCGTGTTCACTCCGGACAACGGGAAGGCTAAAAAACTCTTAGTTACTACCGGGATCAGCGATGAACACCACATTGAAATTACGGAGGGACTGGAAGAGGGAACTTCTGTAATCACCGGACCGTCCAGAATCCTCAAGGACCTGAAAGAAGGAACCGAGATCAAGATCAAGACAAAAGAAGAGAAAGAAGAAGATCAATCGACGGAAGAAAACAAAGAAGAAGGTGCTGACGTGGAGGTCAAAGTCGACTAATGGATAAGCTCATCTTCATCGAAAACGTCACCAAAGTGTATAACCCCGATACGACACCGGTTCACGCCCTCCGGGGGATCAGTTTTTCCGTGGACCCGGGAGAATATGTGGCGATCATGGGAGCCTCGGGATCGGGGAAATCGACATTGATGAATATACTTGGGTGCCTCGATATACCGACCGAAGGTCGCTACCTCCTGGCCGACCAGGAAGTGGAAACCATGGACGATGATGATCTGGCCAAGATTCGCAACCGGGAGATTGGGTTCGTCTTCCAACAATTCAACCTCCTCCCCCGCTCCACTGCACTGTACAATGTGGAGCTTCCGCTGATCTATGCCGGCGTCAGCCGCAGAGAGCGGGACGAAAGAGCCCGCGAATCCTTGAAGGCGGTAGGGCTCGAACACAGGGTGGGTCACGCTCCGAACGAACTTTCGGGTGGAGAACAGCAGAGAGTTGCCATTGCCCGGGCACTCGTAACCAATCCGGCTCTTATTCTCGCCGACGAACCTACGGGCAACCTGGACACGGCATCTTCCTCGGAGATAATGGCAATCTTTGACCGCCTGAACGGCGAGGGGAAATCCATCGTCATGGTGACGCATGAAGAAGATATCGCCGGGCATACCCGCAGAGCCATTCGTCTAAGGGACGGGCAGATTATTGGAGATGACAGGAAATGATTGTTGTTGAGAATTTTCGAATCGCTCTGCGCGCCATCTACGCCAACAAGATGCGTTCCATTCTGACGACACTGGGGATCATCATCGGTGTAGCCGCCGTGGTGGCCGTAGTCTCTATTGTCCAGGGGATGTCATACATGATTGCGGGGCAACTGCAGGATGTCGGTGCTACCTATATGATGGTCTTTCCCAATCAGGATCCCAACGATCCCGCCGTATCCGGGAAGGACGTCAAGCTCACCCTTGACGATGCCGAGGCCATTCGCCGGGAATGCCCGGCCATCGCAGCCCTCACCCCGATAATCTGGCGATCCGGAAATGTTACAGCGGGAGGGCGAAAGTGGCAGGCCTTTGTTGTGGGAGTTAACGAGGAATATCCTGATATCGTGAACCACTTTGTCGAAACCGGGCGATTCATCACCCATCACGACATCGAGGCACGGAAGCATATTACCCTTGTGGGACAGACCGTCGTGGACGAGCTGAAGCTTGGACCCGATCCCATCGGGAAGCAGATCTCATTTTCCGACACACCCCTGACCGTCGTCGGGGTAATGGAGAAAGTCGGACAGCAATTCGGGCAGGACCAGGATTCCATCCTGATTGTTCCCTACACGACGGCCGCCATGATCTTCGGAGAAACCGCGTCGCGCCAGATGCGATTCGACATGAAGGCCGCCTCCGAGGATGTGGTGGATGTGGCCAAGGATCAGGTGATCACCACCTTACGGAAACAGCATCGGATCAAGGAAGGCCAGGGAAATGATTTCCGGATCATGCACCAGGAGGAGATTCTGAAGACGGTCACGTCGATCCTGGGAAGTGTCACCCTGGTTGTCGGAGCCGTTGTCTCCATCGCACTCCTGGTCGGCGGAATCGGAATTATGAATATCATGCTCGTTTCCGTGACCGAACGAACCCGGGAAATCGGTCTTCGAAAAGCGGTAGGAGCACGTCGAAGGGATATTCTGGTTCAATTCCTGATCGAGGCTGTCACCCTCTGCCTTGTGGGAGGTATGATCGGACTATTCCTTGGATGGGGTCTCGGTACTCTGGGTGCCAAGGCAATCCCCGGGTTTCCCCCGGCCCATGTTCCGATCTGGGCAATCTTCCTGAGTCTCGGCTTTGCCTCCGGTGTAGGTGTCCTGTTCGGCATTTATCCGGCTTACAAGGCAGCCCGGCTTAATCCGATCCAGGCCCTGCGGTACGAATAATATCCATCACCCCCCTTCCTGAGAGTGATACAATCAGGACCATGATTCCAGGTGTCCGGGACGGGTACCCTGATCGGTCAGTTTTCTCGGTGCAGGATCGATGAAAATCCCTGCAGGATTTAAACCCGTACTTCACCCCTTCCTCTTCGCCATATTTCCGGCCCTTTCCCTTCTTTCCCATAATATCGCCCTGGCGACACCGGGAGTCATAGTTAAATCGGTTGCGATCCTGCTCCCCCTGGCCTTCCTCTTCTTTTCCATTCTGACACTGGTCCTGAAGGACCGATTGAAGGCCGCGATGGCCCTGACGGCCTTCTGGTTCTTCTTTTTCTCCTTCGGGCAGGTCCTGAATATCCGATACGGTCTCCTGGCGGCGGAGGTTGAGGGGGGAATCATTCGAGCCCTTTTAGCTCTCTGGGCAGGATTGTACCTTCTCATTTTTTTCTTTATCGTCAGAAGCAGGCGAAACCTCGAGCCACTGACCCGGGTCTTTAATGTAATTGCCCTGGCAACGATCCTCGTTCCCTCCGCTCTGATCGTGAGGGGAAGGATGACCGGACATCCCGTCCAGGAAAGTCCAAAGGAGATCAGGGGAATCCAGATACCCTCCTGGTCTCTCCCCCATGAATCCACTCCTTCAATCTTTTTCATTATCCTGGACGGATTTGGGGACCCGGACTACCTCCAGGCCACCTATGATCTGGATCTGACAGCCTTCCGAAGCGAATTGGAAACCCTCGGCTTCTCCGTTGCTCCGTCCAGCCATTCCAACTATTGCCAGACGATTCTTTCCCTCACGGCAACCCTGAACTGTTCTTACCTTCAGGATATCCCCATGGGGGGAACCTGCGATCGAGAAGCATGCCTGCCATTCCTTCGGGACAGCATGGTTGTCCGTCTCGCAAAACGCGCAGGGTACGCTACAATCCAGTACGATTCCGGTTACAACGGAACGGCCGATCTCGGAGCGGAGGAGACGCTTTCCCCCATCTTGTCCTTCAGCGAGTTTGAAAACCTTCTCATCAACTTCACTCCCGTCCCCGCCATTCTCCATCACTTCGACCTCTTTACTCAGTTTGACGCACACAGGGGAAGAATTCACTTTATCCTGTCTTCCCTGCCTTCCGTTGCGGCCCGGAAAACCCCTGTCTTTGTGGTGGCGCATATCCCCGCACCCCATCCCCCCTTTGTCTTTGACGCCCGGGGCAGATCCATCGACACGGGATTAGAATTTTCCTTCGGAGACGGCAATCATTCGGACTACGGCAAAGATCCGCCCACCTACAGGAAGCTATATGCGGACCAGGTCCGATTTCTCACAGGAGCCGTAGTGAAATCCTTAGGGGCGATTATCGAGCGCTCCCCCACAGCTCCCGTCATCCTTCTTCAGGGAGACCACGGGCCCGGGTCCCAGCTGGACTGGGGAAGCGTGGAGAAGACGGCCCTACCTGAGCGGATGGGAATCCTGAATGCATGTCTTCTTCCGCCGGGATCACCACCGATCCAGTACACAGGCATCACCCCCATCAACACGATGCGTGGTGTCCTCCGGACCGCACTGGGAGCCAGCCTGCCTCCGGTCGAAGATCGAAGTTACTTCTCGACCTGGAATATTCCCTGCAATTTCCACGATGTAACGGACCGACTCCTCTCAGATACCCACCAGGAGCAACCCGGGAAGGAAGAGTAGCCCCTGGACACTAACTTCCGTTGAACTACCTCCTGATTCAACCTCCCGCCTATGACTTTTCCTGCCATGACTTCTGGCTGAAACCCCTGGGTCTCCTCAAGCTGGCCACGCTTCTTACCGGAAATGGCCACAAGATCCATTTCTTTGACTTTTTAGACCGATCCGCCCCTGACGTTTCCGAGGCCTTCAGGCAGAGCCGTCCCGATGGAAGAGGCAAATTTCCTTCGCGCATCGTTTCCAAACCTGCACAGTTCAACAATGTCCCCAGATACTTCAGGCGGTATGGAAGATCCGAAAAAGTCTTTGAGTCCTGGCTTCGCTCCATTCCTGAACCTTCTCACATCCTCCTGACCTGCGGACTTTCTTACTGGGCTCCCGGTATTGAAGAGGTGGTTTCCACACTCCGACAGGTTCTCGGTGATGTCCCGATTACCGTTGGAGGAATTCTTCCCTCACTATTTCCAGCTTACGTATCCGATCTGGGAATCGAAGGCGTGTCGATGGAGAAACTACCCGGCTGGCTCAAGGAACGGGGCCTGGCAATGGAAGCTCTGATGGATGCAGCTCCTTTCTGGTCAGGGTACGGCGCCCTTCCCTACCTCGTGACCCGTCTATCTTACGGATGCCCTTTTCACTGCTCCTATTGTGCCGTTCCCCATCTCCAGCCTGGAATCCATCGGATAAATCCACAACGTATGGCTGAAGAGATTTTTCCCTCTCTTCGACCGGAAACAAAGCATATCGTTTTCTACGATGATGCACTCCTGTTCCATGTCGATTCATTGATTGAATTCGGTAAAATTCTTTCAATCTCACATAGCCTCTCGTACCATACACCCAATGGCCTGGCCTGTCGTCTCGTGGACCCAAGCCTTGCGGTGACTCTGAAGAACCTCAATTTTAAGACTCTCATGCTCTCCCTGGAGACTATTGATCCCCATGTCCAATCGGAAACGGGAGGCAAAGTCTCGATGGACGATTGTACGCATGCCATAAGCCACCTGCGTGAAGCCGGGTTTTCTTCCCGCTCGATCCAGGTCTACCTGCTCATGGGCCATCCCTCCATTCCTCCAGATAAAGTGCGTCGAGCTCTGGATGCCATAGGAAAAATTGGCGTAATCCCGATACTGGCTGAATATTCTCCCATTCCGGGGACAATCGATGGAGACCGGATCCTGGGCCCCAATCCCATGGACCCGATGAAGACAAACAAGACCTACCATCTCCATACCTGGGCAGATTCCACCACGATCCAGGAACTGAAAGATATTCAGCTGGCGTATTCCCGATCCGTGATGCAATAAAACCCGGCCTGTTCGTGTTTGAATATAGGTCTCAATCTATAATAAAAAACAGGAGCTGAACTCATGACAGAACCTAAAATCGCAGATAAAAAGCCATCGGTAATCGATCTGGAACCCGGAACTTACTGGTGGTGCGCTTGCGGACTATCTGCCGGACAACCCTTTTGTGACGGATCGCATAAGGGAACCGGGCTGACCCCCATGAAAATTGAGGTTTCCGGATCCGCGCGACGCGCTCTGTGCAATTGCAAGCATACTCACGGAGCCCCTGATTGCGACGGCTCTCACAAAACTCTGCCCTGAAAGGAGACAAGATCATGAAACGCATATTTTCCACGTTATTTGTTGCTCTGGCCTTTCTCTCCATCCCTCTCTTTGCGTCAGACACCTATTCTCTGGATTCCGCCCATTCTTCCATTGAATTCGGAATCAAGCATATGGTGATCTCAACCGTAAAGGGTTCTTTTTCGTCTTTCGACGTTTCGGTCCAATACGACCCCAAAGAGGTTGCGAAGTCCTCTGTCGAGGTCTCAATTCAGACAGATACGATCAACACCGGGAACGAAAAGCGGGACGAGCACCTGAAGAGTCCAGATTTTTTTGACACGAAAACCTACCCGGCGATTACTTTCAAAAGTAAACGAATCGCCAAGAAGGGCGACTCCTATGAAGTTACCGGTGATTTCACCATGCATGGTGTCACGAAGGAAATCACCTTTCCCTTTACGGTTATGGGTCCCATCAAGGATCCCTGGGGAAACATGAGGTTGGGTGTGGAAGCTTACACCACACTTAACCGTCAGGAGTACGGCGTATCCTGGAACAAGACACTGGATACAGGCGGGCTGGTCGTCGGGGATGATGTCAAGGTGGAAATCCATCTTGAGCTCGTCAAAGCTCAGGAAAAGGCGTCCTGAAATAATCTGAAGCTAAGTTTGACAGCCGGCATCTGCCGGCTGTTTTCTTCTATTCCGGATCTACGGGATACAATGGAAGTGCTGTCGAGGAGGAACTTCCATGTCTTCGTTCATGAACCATTTCTGGAGAAACAAACGTATTGTGATCACCGGAGCGTCATCGGGACTCGGTATGGCAGTCACACGGGCTCTTGCTCCCTATGGGTGCCAATTCGCATTATTAAGTCGCAGGACAGAACCGATGATATCTCTGGCGAAGGAACTGGGAGGCGGAGAAGACCGTTTTTTTATCGCTTCCTGTGATGTCAGAGATTACGTTAGCGTCCAGTCCTCCATTGATACCTTTGCGGCAAAGACCGGAGGATTGGATGTAGCCTGGGTAAACAGCGGTGTTGCCGGGGAAACTTCCTGGCATCAATGGGACTGGGAACGGATCAACACCACGATCGATGTCAACATCCGGGGAGCCCTCCACACTATTCACGCAAGCCTTCACCACATGGCTCCAGCAGGGCAGGGCACGATCGTCGGGATTTCCTCCGCCGCTTCAATGCGGGGCCTGCCCGGACGGACCGTATACTCGATGAGCAAAATCGCTCTGAACTGGATCATGGATAGCCTTGCCGCAGAATTTCCCACGATCCGATTCGTCACGATCATGCCGGGCTTTATCGATACACCCATCAATCAGGATAATCCAAACCGCTTCTGGCTGATGCAGCCTGAACGCGCCGCTCTGCTCATGATCCGGGCCGCGGCAAGAGGGAAATCGGCCTATATCTATCCCTTCCGTATGAAGCTTCTTTATCATTTAATCCATTCACTTCCCACACCGGTCTATCGTCGGCTGGGAAACCGTCTGGCGGACTTCTCGAGGCCCGGCCGATAAGGGTCGAGGTTCATCATTTCGGATCTGCATCGCAGTCAGGTCATCGTTTCGATCTGACGATGGAAGTACGCCAACAGCAGGTCAGAAAGGCAGGAGGATGCATAACAAGGGGGGAGGGTTTCCCCTCCCCCGATTTATGGAGCTTTTCGGACCGTAACTGCTGAATCTACAGCATTTTCGCCTCTGGTTAGCGGATGTCTCCAGGGATGAAGACCGGGTCGCCTGAATCGTTGTCAACGACAGATGCATACGGAAAGAGAATTGCTCCAGGTGTCGAAGTCCGGACTTCCGCCCACGCATCCAGCTCCTGATCCGCAATACCTGAAAGGATATCGCCAATCTGAATGGCGCCGTACGAAAGAAGGGCCTCGCTTCCTTCAAGGAGAACCGTACCGTCCGGACCGTAAATCGTGTATTCGACCGAAACCGACCCGGCCACTCCACTGGCGAATCCGATATTTGTCCGATAACGATTGGAAGCCTTGAGGCCCGGAAGGATGGCCGTTTCTCCTGCGTGCAGGGCAGAAGAATCCTGGAACCCCGGGATGAACTGTCCATAAGTTCCCGTATCTTCCTCCGTGAACGTCCGGGAAACAACCACAACGGATCCTCCGGACGGTGTCACCTGGATCGCTCCCGCGCCCTCAGTACCAAAGACCGATTCGACCACGTCAAGATGTCGGCGGGACTGCCCGGGGTCCAGAGAAAAGGAATACCCGGGTCGAACACCGTTATCCCGGCCCTGGGCCAGATAGGAAAGATTGTAGGTCACCGTACCGGAAGTCGGATTCAGCACATCCAGATCCGTGCGCCATATTGTATCCCTCGCGCCGGGGCTGTGAGCCGCCGCAGGAACGGTTATCCTCCCGGAAGAGGGTTCGATGGGATAGACAAAGATGGGGTCGCCCGATTCGTTATCCACCACCGAGAGATAGGGCAGGATTGAGGCTTCAAGGTCGTACAGGCTAAGCACCGCGTACCCTCCGTCCGTGGATCCAGCAAGGCCAGAAGCCTGTATGGAGGAAAAGGCGGGAACCTCAAGAGACGGATTGGCGATCGTGGATCCCTGAGAATCCCGAATATCGACATCGACGATCACCGGATTTGAATAGAGGTTGACCAGTCCAAGATTTGTACGGAACTGTTCTCCGACGGTAAAGGACGGCAGGATGATGTCATCGAAATAGGTGAAACCTTCGGCATCGGGAAAGGCCGGGATCGTCTGGCCGTAGGTTCCATCGGAAGAATTATTGAAGGTTCGTGAAGACAGGATTGCCTCGGCCGGAAGAACCACATGAAGGGAACCGGCCGAATTTGTCTTTTGAAAGAGATCCTGAACCGCATCATCTACTCGAACCGTGCTGTGGGCAGGAAGGTCAAGGGAGATCGAATCCACGAACGAGCCGTTTTTCCCTCTTTCGCGGAAAACGATAGTCGCACCTGAATCAACGCCGGTTGGGTTCACTGCCGTCAATTCCGTCATCCATGAAGTCCCGTTGGCGCCGGAAGCGCTGGCTGAAGCGGGAATGGTGACCCGGGAACTGAGCGGCATGGAAGTACAGTCCGTGCAATTGACGGTGAAGCGGACGGTTCCGCGATTATCATCGTAATAACTGGCTACAAAAACGCTGTATGTGACCCCGGCTTCAAGCTGAACCTCCACGTAGGAATTGGTGCGCGGTCCACTGCAGTGAACCACTTCATCATCATCGTTGCAGCCGTTCGGAACAGGGGACCAGGGTCCACAGGCCGGTCCTGTCCAGACAGACAGTACCGTATCTCCTCCCGACCCACAGGTATCAAAGGAATAGGTCGCGCTTTCTTCCGGGATATAGTGGAACCAGAGGGAACCAAAGTACCCCGCGTTAGATGGTATGCACGAAGCCGCCGGCGTTTCGATTTCAAAGTTGGCTGCCTCATTTGAGGTTACAACGGTATACGGAAGCGGTGCACGGGAAGGGATCTCGACGGCAGCATCGCACGTGTCCCCTTCCGGTACAACTTCAATCCGCACGGTCGCAGAACGCAGAGCGCCCCTTTCGTCCCTTGCGGTCAGCCCGATTGAAAAGGCTCCGGGACGCTGGAAGGTGTGGGATACGGAAGAAGGTCCCGCTGCAGCAACGATACGTTCCCATGTATCGGAAAAGGTCCAGAAAGTATCCAGGGTATCCCCGTCGGGGTCGGATGTCGTTCCATCGAACGTGATCGTCGTACCGCGGTCAACGACAAGAACCGTATCGGAAGCAGCGATCTGAACGACGGGGGGCTGGTTGGGAGAAACAGGCAGCGGAAGCTCCCAGATTCCACGTCCATGAGTGGCGACCCGGAGCATGGATCCGTCGGGAAAGACGCGGATATCGTGGATTGACGTGCGGGGGAGCCCCGCTCCATACTCTTGCCAGGTCGCACCTCCATCCACAGATCGATAGAACCCGAGGTCCGTTCCTGCATAAAGGATCGCAGGATCGAGAGGGTCAAAACGTACGACCTGCACGCTGTAGGGAGGAAGCCCCGCATCCCGTCGCTCCCAGGATGCTCCCCCATTGTGCGTCATGTAAAGGTTTCCGTTGTCGCTCCAGGCATAGCAGATTGCGGCGGCCATGGCATCATGCGGAGAGATTACCGCGTTCCGCAGGGATCCATATGCAGGAAGCGTTCCATCATCCGGAGAGTACGCGGTCCACTGAATGCCTCCATCTCTGGACCAGAAGACTTCCGCACCTTTCACTACAAGGATAGAAAGAGGATCGGCTCCGGTCAGGGCCACGGAAAGTACATCAGACCCGTTCCAATTTTCCCCCTGTACCCTGTCATGCGGAAGTTGGAGCCAGGTCTCTCCGCCATCGCGGGAACGCCATGCGAAATCGGATCCCGTGAACACCATTTCCGGCGAGGATGGGTGCAGGGTGACCACCGACAGAAAGGATGCGCCATCTCCGGGTGTGTAGGGAGGTGTAATTTCGGAAAATGAAGCCCCGCCCCCGAACTGATTGGACCGATAGATGGCTCCGTACTGAACCGTTCCATAGGCGATATCAGGGATGTCCGGATGGATGGCGCATTCGAATCCATCGCCTCCGATAACATCATCCCAGAGCCCCGAATCATCATTCCGTCTTCGGCCGGTCCCGTTGTCCTGCGTTCCTCCGATGACACGAGATGGATGGGATGGATCGTGGTCCATGGCATAGTACTGCCGGGTAACGAGTCCGTTGTTTTTTCCGGTCCACGTGTTGCCGTCATCCATGGAAAGGTAGATCCCTCCGTCACAGGCAAGGATAAGTACCCCCGCCTGGTAGGCATAGTCATGAGCATCAACATGCGGAAATGCATTAAAGGACGCCGTAGTCCAGGAGATACCCCCGTCGACGGACCGAATATAGAAAACTCCCCCTGCATTAATGGTGTCGGGGTCGTCCGGGGACACAATGATGGTGTTGTCATACCACCCCTGGCTTCCCAGAAAATTACGAATGTAATACCCGTATGGACTCCCGTTATTGCTGACATCTTCCAGCTCTGTCCAGGATTGCCCGCCATCGGCCGTTCGATAGATCCGCGAAGTCATAGTGCCCAGAGCATTGAGGCTGGAGTAGGCCGCATAGAGGATCGATGGATTGGATGGAGCCATGGCCAGAGAAGTACGCTCGTAAAAGCCATTGGATGGATCGACAGACGGAATACCGGAATCGGAAGGCGTCCACGTCATGCCCCCATCGGTGGATCGCCAGATTCGATGAAAATTTTCATCGCCGCAGGATCGAACACACCAGGTGGAGGCGTAAAGAAGAGATGGATCCTGTGGAGATCGAACAAGATCCGTACCATCCACATCGGGCAGAGTGGTGATCCAGGTGTCTCCCCCGTCCATGGTGTACAGCAGGCCCTGGCTGGTCCCTGCCACAACAATATTTTCATTGTCAGGATCTACGGAAAGGTCATAAAACATCTCAGCAACGACATTGTCGGGAAGAATCCAGGACAACCCTCCGTCCACAGATTTAATCAATCCAATCCCGGGAATGAAGTCGATGGCATATCCCCCCTCTCCGCTTCCCAGGTAGATGATCGAGGGATTGGAGGGCGCATAGGCGACTGCCCCCACGGAGAGATCCGGCAGCATATCCGTCAATGGGGTCCACGTACTGCCCCAGTCTTCGGTTCTCCACACTCCCCCGCCCGCGGCTCCAACTAGAAACGTACCCTCAATGGCGGGATGAGGTGAAATTGCCGTCGCCCGGCCAGCTCCGTTCAGGGGGCCGAGACTTCTCCACTGAGGCTCAACTTCCCTGGCGGCACGGGGAGGATGGGCCAATGACCAGCGCATTTTGGTGAGACGGGTCCCGCTGTCCAGAAGGGGGCGGCCCCCGTGGGTGGAAGCATACCAGAAGGCTCGATCGTAAATGAGGTCGGCTTCACCGAGCCATCCATCCATGTCCCGATCCGCCACAGAGTCTCCCTTGGGAGCCTCCAGGTCGACAGGTCCGGCGGACACGGGGACCAGAGAAAGCGACATAAAGATTGCGAAAAGGGTTACACGAAGCAGCATGGTATGCCTCCAGCAGTAAGATTCTTTTAGTTCCGGCGGTAAACATACCGCTCGGGGATACATACAAAAACCAGGCTCGATTTCTTCCCGATAGTGTAACAGGAACAATCAATGCAGATACACCCTCGCTGTAATTCGAAGCACATCATGATCGGAAAAGATGCGGAGCGGATGGTCTTCAGGCGCATCCAGAGTCACCCACTGCAGCTCAACGTGGAGATCCGGATGGAACCGATAGAGGAAGGTCAAGTCCGAAGTCCAGCCATGATCGGCATCGACACCCAGGGACCAACGGCCATCCCATGAATTCAGATCCCGGGTTGTCATCGTAAGGAAGATCGCCTTCTGAAAGGGACGCAGGGGATCCAGAACTCGAATGAAATCAGGGGTGGAGCCCCCCTCGAGATGGTCTTCCCGGATGGCCTCGACAGCCAGACGGAATTCTCGATGGGAGAACCCGGGGTATAGGGATCGCTCGAGACCGACAACGGTTACGGCGTAATTCTCAAGACCTGGATGGTTGAACCATCTTCCGGCACTCTCCAGCCTTACAGCATAAGGCCCCGTCACCCAGACCAGGGTAACTCCTGCAAGATCCATCCGGTGATGCAGAAAGGGAACATGTCCGGATACCGGCCCCTGAAGATAGAGGCTCACCCCCTGTCCCCAAAGAATAGTCCAGTCCACCGGGCCGGCGGTCGAACCGAACGAGAGAGCCATTTGCGTTCTGGAGTCCCAGGGAAATTTTTCCAGCTCAATTGCAGGGTCACCGCTTCCCCAGGGAGCCCATCGAGAACCGGGGGACGAGTATCGGGGGCTGTCCGCACGCACGAGAGAAGCCCATCCACGGAATTGTCCCCGCTCCCAGGACCAAACCAGGCCGGGCACGGCAAGATAGCGGACCGGTCCAAAGGGAAAGGTGAGATCACGAGGCTGAAGAAATTCTATCGGATGGAGAACTTCGCTAATCCCACGGGGTGTATGGATCTTCCCTGCGTCCAGATCCCACCATGGACTTCGGTAACGAACCAGGACTTCTCCGAGATCCAGTTTTGGCACTTCGAAGTCCTTCCCGTCCCAATCGGGACGCCACGATTCCCCCACCATCGAGCCATGATCCGCGCGGGCCAGGATCTCCGTATGGATCTCAAAACGATGGATCGCCCCCGTTGCTTCACCCAGAAAGAACACCTCTCCTTGCGGGCCGCCTCCTGGAGATAACATCGTAGTGAGATCCAACCAGCCCTGAACATCCCACGTGCCTCCAGATAGAGAGGCTGAATGGATGAGAAGGATCAGGAATAGAAATTGATAACTCCTTCTCATGGGATGAAACTCATCTTCAGGGAAGAGAATTGACGGGTTCGACCCTCTGCCTCAGCGAGCGGAGGGTAAAGGTCGATTCGGCGTCAAAATCCGGATCCGTATTCCGTTGAAGCAGGGAGAGTTCCGTGACCCTCCCATCGGTCAGGCTTTCCATTTTCAAAATGTTTTCTCTATAAACTTGAGGAAGAACTTCCTCCACACCCTGCACCGTAAGTGTCTTACTGTGGAAACCATTATGATCAAAAAAGTAAACACGCCTTGTCCGAAGGGTCGTTTGCCCGATCCAGATCTCTCTGGATCCGTAAGCTGTCTCTTTCAAAAACTCTGGGAGGGGTTTTTCGATCAGGTGCCAGCATAATTCCTGGTCGATCACCTCATCTCCCTTAAGATCGTACATGTGTTCAGGGATATGAAATGACTGCAGATCCTCGTAGAGAAATGTCGTTCCCATAAAGCGATTTTTCCGCTCGCTCCCTGCAATTCTTTTAATCTGACGCGTTGCAGGATGGTAGAACCATTGCTGATCGTCGCCTCTTTCGGGTTCATGGGTCAACAGCCCCACCCCGCGTACTTCCGCAGGCGACAGGAAGCGAAGAAGTGTCTCATCGCGTCCACCGGGAAGAGTCCGTGCATAGAGGTCATACGTTCGGATGAACGTTCTTCCATCCCCTCCCTCCAGCACCATCCTCCATTTCGACCATTCAAAGGAAATCTTATTGGCCACCTCCGCTCTCTCTACGATTTCACGGGCGGAATCTGAAGATGCCTGAGAGATCAGAAGGGAGGACAACAGCAGGAATGGCATCAGGCCAAACCGAGAAAGACCCGCCCTGAAATGAATCACCGGCTCCGGATAAAGAGGTAGATCGCCATAAAGAGCAGAAAAACAGCAAATATTCTTTGAAAGGTGCTCTGCGATACCATGGGAACGAGACGTGCCCCGACCTGTGCGCCGATGATTCCGCCGGCGGCCAGGCACAAACCAACGGTGTAGTCGACGTTGGCCAGCTTGTTGTGGGCAAGAAGCGCGGAGAGGGAAATAAGGAGAATGGCCAGGAAAGAGGTCCCGACGGCATGAGTATGAGGTTTCCCAAGGAACAGGAGAAGGGGAACCATTAAAAAGCCTCCGCCAAGACCCGAAAAGGAAGCCAGAACTCCGATCAGAACTCCAAACAGTATAAATAGGGCGAACATGAGCTCATCTTACCAGAACCCTGAGGTATGGTAAAATATGCGTAATGGCAAGGTTCATAACGTTTGAAGGCGTCGAAGGATCGGGAAAATCCACCCAGATCGAACTCACCTCAGCCTGGCTGGGTCAGAAGGGCATTCGTCACACTGCGACACGTGAACCCGGGGGTACGAAAGCCGGTGAAAGCATTCGTCAGCTTCTGCTCCACCAGACCGATGTACAGCTGTCTCCACTGACGGAAGCCGCCCTCTTTACTGCTGCGCGACAGCAGTTGCTTCAGGAAATCATCCTTCCCTCTCTCAACTCGGGTTCCTGGGTGTTATGCGACCGTTTTATCGATTCCACCATTGCCTATCAGGGGTACGGGCGGGGTGTAGGTGAAGAAAAGATTCGCAGAATGCATTCCATCATTGGAAACATCATGCCGGATATCACCTTCTTCCTCGACGTTTCCGTGGAAACAGGACTGAAGCGGTTACATCCCGGAGTTCGAGATCGCTTCGAATCGATGGATTTCTCTTTTCATAAGAGGGTCCGGGATGCATATCTTGTCCTCTACAAGAAAGAACCCAATCGAATTGTAATCCTGGATGGAACACGACCCGCCGAGGACATTCAGGCGGAAATCCAGGAACGACTTGCTCCCTGGTGCAAGACCACATCCTGAAGGCGGCCCGCGAACACCGCCTCTCTCCCACGATCTGCATCGTCGGCGAAGATTCCGATACAATTCTCAATTTTGCTCTGGAAGCGGTTCGAATTGAACTCTGTGAAGAACAAAGCGCAAAGGATTGTGCCTGTTCTCAATGCCGGCTTATCAGAAACCGAACCCATCCGGATGTCACCCTTGTGGCTCCTGAAGGGAAAGCGGAGATCATTTCGGTTGAATCCATTCGAAACGTTCGAAGGGAAGCCTACCAGGCCCCCTTTCAGGCTTCGACAAAATGGATCGTCATCCATCAGGCTCACCGGCTCAACGTAGCATCTTCCAATGCACTCCTTAAGATTCTCGAAGAACCTCCTGAAGCCACAAAATTCTTTCTACTCACCACCAATGATAGACTTCTGCTGCCAACGATTCGCAGCCGATGTTTTGTCTATCCGGTTTCCCTTACAGCACCGCCACGGACACTCCCCTCGGAAATCGAAGAAATTGCGGCAGATCCCGATCGAAGCCTGGCCATTCTCAATATTTCTTCACTTTTATCCGGATATTCCCTTGCAGAAGCATCGGAAATCCTGGCCGAACTATCCAGGAAAACCCGTGATGCGCTATGGGGAGATGCCTCCTACGAAATTTTCTCTCTCCTGGCAGATCGACCGGCCACATATCAAAAAAGACTTGTTCTTGAATCGATTCTTCTCTCATGCTTTAATGAAAGAAAGTTCGATCAATAATTGTTGGAAGGATAGAATATGGTATTTATCAATGATGCCGTGAAAGAAGTCACCCTTAAGCTGGTCTACTACGGTCCCGGGCTGTCAGGAAAGACCACGAACCTCGAGTACATTCACTCTGCACCCGATGTGGGAAACAAAGGAAAGATGCTTTCGATGGCAACGGAAACCGACCGGACGATCTTCTTCGACTTCATGCCGATGGATCTGGGCAAGGCTGGCGAATATAAGATTCGCACTCAGTTGTACACGGTTCCCGGTCAGGTCTTTTACGATGCCACGCGTCGACTTGTACTTCGCGGAGCCGATGGCGTAATCTTCGTGGCCGATTCTCAGCGGGAAATGATGCAGAGTAATCTTGAATCTTTAAAAAACCTGAAAGACAACCTCGTGATCAATGGAATCGACCCAGACAAGATCCCCATTATTCTTCAATACAATAAGCGCGACCTTCCCAACACCCTTGGCTTGGCCGAACTCGATTCCATTCTGAATCCGAAGGGATTCCCCACTTATGAAGCCGTAGCTGTGCGGGGCGATGGAGTGATTGACACGTTTCGCGAAGCTCTCAAACGGATCATCCACAACCTGAACCATCGTGTGGATATTATGCTCAAGGAGATACCGCAGGCCCCGGCTGCGGCCGAAGAATCTCCTCAACCTGTGCGGCAGGATCCGTTAGACATGCTGAAGTCCTTTTACCATCACAATGAAAACATGTTGAAGCTTCTTGCCTCCATTATGGAGGAGATCAAACAACAGCAGGAATATCTGGGTGACTATCTGCATGGAGACGGGAGTCAGATCAATGAAAAGTAAATACGCAGCGATTCTTATTCTTCTGGCTTTTCTTGTGATGCCGGTCTTTTCTCAGGAAGAGGACACCTCTCAGGGTGTGCCGGTATTCGGAGAAACGATTGAAGTTCATCTGGTGCCCATTCAGGTCCTGGTCCGGGACGGTAAGGGAAACCCGGTCACCGATTTAAAACGCGAGGACTTTATTCTGGAAGAAGATGGCAAGGAGCAGGAGATCACTCACTTTGCGGAAGTTCGGCACCGCCAGAGCGTAAATGTCTTTACCGCAGGTGAGAAAAAACAGCCGCCTGCAGAAATTGCAAAAGAACCCGAGACGACCCCATCCACGGAAGCACTTCTTGGAGAACGCTATATCTTTTACGTGGACAACGTCAATATTCACCCGCTGCAGCGGAATGCGGTTTTGAAAAAGGCCCAGGAATTCGCAAAAGAAAGAATCGGAAACGGAGTCCTGGGCATGGTTGTGACCTTCGATCGATCTCTCCACATCCAGACCCCCTTTACCGACGACGCCTCCATGATTGTAAATAAACTGGAAGAGCAAAAGGAGCGGACGGGGGACGCCCTCGTACGTCTCAATGATCGGAGAGACCTTATTGACAGCATTAAAAACAGGGAAGATCGGACCTATTCGTACGCTCTTTCCAAAGTGCGGGGGTTCGCCGCACAGATTCACAACGACATGCAGTTCACCCTTAGTGCCCTCAAGGACTACCTGACATCCATCCGGGGAATGGAGGGCAGAAAAGTTCTTATCTATATCTCCAGCGGCCTTCCCGAAGTGCCCGCCTATGAAGTCTTTTACTACCTTGGTGAAATATATCCCCATGAGAATGTATTCAGCTATGCCGACTTTTTCAACCTGAGGTCCCACTACAAAAGCATCATCAACACGGCAAACTCAGCAGGTGTCAACCTCTGCATGGTGGATGTGTCGGGATTAAGAGCCATGGGAACCGAGGGCGCCGCAGAAGAGAGATATTCCGGCACCGACATCGATTATACGGTGGAGACCAATAACCTCATCGATCCCCTGAGAGCCATGTCCGAGGAAACGGGGGGCGTGGCCATCGTGAATACCAACGATTTTGCCATGGGATTTAAAAAGATCGCCGAAACCGTGGATAACTATTACTTTCTGGGATATCAGAGAACACGCCCCATCGAAGACAAGTTTCATAAAATCGAGGTATCGCTGAAACCCAAGATTCGAGGAGCCCGGATTTCCTACAAAAAAACCTTTCTGGAAAAATCGATCCACTCCATCATGGGGGACAAGATCATAGCCAACCTCATCTTCCCGGAAGATCACAATCCACTGGAAATATCCGTAACCTTCCAGCAACCGACCGTAAAGGAAGATAATAAAGAAGCCTTTATTCTTCCCATGACAGTGGAGATTCCTTTCAGCAGTCTGAATCTGACCTTGAAGAACGATCGCCACATCGGACGCATCAAGATTGGAATTGCCGCGGGCGATGGAAAAGATCGAAGCGAAGTTATCTGGAAAAATCATGATTTTAATATCCCGGCCACCGCAATGAAAGAACTCGAAGGTACAACCTTCAAGTACAACCTGGAACTCATGATCGGCGGTGGTGCGAACATTATCAGTGTGGGTGTTCTGAACGAATTGGACGGAACCGAAAGCTACAAGCGTGAGCGTGTCTTTATTCGTCCGCCCCAGTAAGGAGACTGACATGCGAGTTTGGATGATTACTGCGATTCTCCTGATCGCCTCCTTTCCGCTCCCCGGACAGGAAAAGCCTGTTTTTTCGGGAGAAACAGTCGAAGTCAGGGTCGTCGACGTGCCGGTTCAGGTAACGGATAAAGATGGCAATCCGATAGTGAACCTGTCTCCCGAAGACTTTCAACTTTCGGTGGATGGAAAATCCCAGCCTTTGAAATACTTTTTTGAAGTCAAGGATTCCGGGACGCTGAGACAGTCTTTCGCGGAAGCGTACAAGGCCTCCGGCGCAAAGCAGCCGGGAATTCAGCCGGAATTTCATAAGCGAATTGTAATTTTCCTCGATGGATACCACCTCCATCCCCATAACTATCTCCGTGTCGAATCAGCCCTGGAAACTCTTTTGGGAACGGTGATGGTGGAGGGCGATGAAGCATCCATCTTTCTGGCCATGCCTTCCGTGCAAAGAATACAGGACTGGACGGACGATGTCATGCTCTTAAAGAGGACTCTCCGGGAATTTAAACTATCCAGTACCGCCTCCACGGCCCTCCCCCTTCGCCAGAGGGATATGGAACGAATCATCTCGTCGACCAGTCGATATCAGTTTGCCCTGCAGAGTGTTCGTGGGTACGCCCAGGAACGCCGTTACGAAATTCTTCGCGTCATTGATGCCATGAGGGCAGTCCTTGATATCAACCGCACGGTGTCAGGAGAAAAGTATTTCATTTACGTCGGGGAAGGGATTCCGACCATCCCCGGGCTGGAATATTTTTACCTTCTGGATAAATACTTCCCGAGATTTGCATCACTCAACGAAGCTACACAGTATGATCTGAGCCACGAATTCGACTTTCTGGGCAAGTTTGGAGCCTCCTGCGGATTCACGATGTACCTCGTGGATTCCCGGGGACTTGTTTCTTCTTCTCCCGGGTTTGAAGCCGATATGAGTGGTGAGGATTACGTCCGGGGCATGGATGTATTTGGACAGTCCGCTGTCCTTCGTTCCTCACAGGACTCTTTAAAAATCCTCGCTGATGCAACGGGTGGCCGGGCCATAGTCGACACAAACGACGTCAAAGCAGGGATCGGGAAATTCTCACTCGCTCTGAACCATTACTACTCCCTGGCCTTTGAACCCGGGCATCCCAGAGATGGCGCCTATCATGACATCGAAGTCAAGATCAAGAACCCGGAGTTTGTCGTTTCTTTTCGCAAGGGTTATGTGGATTTCTTACCCGAGGAGAACCTTCCAACACGTCTGCAGACCTTTCTGGTCTGGGATCGCGTGCCTCACAATCCCCTGAATTTCGGCGTCCGCGTGGAAAAATCATCCAAAAAAGGCCGATACTATCTTGTTCCTATTAAGATTCTCTTCCCTAAAAAATCCATGCCCTTTACCGACGGAAAAACCATGCTTCGTGTCGGCATCGTGATCGGCGATGAACAGGGAAGAAAAAGCGAGGCTTTCACGCAGAAAATTAATCTCACCAGCGAAATGTGGAAAGACAGTGACACCCTTGCGGTGCCCGTCAAACTTCAGATGCGAAAAGGTGAACAGACCATGATTGTGGGAGTGGAAGATCCGTTTGAAGACATTTCCTACGTGAGGCTGACCGTCAAGGTTCCCACCGGGAATGATTCGTGATATAATTCTGTTTGAGGTAACAGGTATCAGCATACCACCTCCCAATGCCCCCCTTCTATGATACCTCCTTTCATTCCGGCCGGCTTTGCCGGCCGCCTTTTTTTCCGGAAATCCCACTAAACAATTGATATTAAAGAAGTTTTTGACAACCTGACAGAATATTGGTATATTCATATCAAAGAGGTTAGGCGGGAGCGATAAACTATAAAACCGGGGATTTTTGGGAAGACACAAAGGAGTCCGCAATGGTTAGTAAACCCACAAGTATTATGATATTAAGTCGCATTATTCGTGAAAACCTTTTCACATGGATTGTGACAATCTTATCCTTGTTTTGTTTATCCACCCCCCTTCTGCATGCCGCAGACAATGTACCAACCGACATCAAGCTTGCCGGGACACAGCAGGGTGAAGTTGCTTCCTTCGCCAGCCCCGATAACTGCGATAACTGCCATGTCGGTCCCTCCGGCCAGGACCCCAATCTTGAACCTGCCCATGGATGGAGGGGAGGGATGATGGCCAACGCAACGAGAGACGCTCTCTTCTGGGCTACGCTGGCCGTCGCGGAGCAGGATTTCTACCCTGCGGGTCTCAACCCTGACCCTTTGGAGACCCAGCGAGGCGGTGCAGGAGACCTCTGCATTCGATGTCACTCGGTGAATGGCTGGGTGAATAATCGGTCCACACCCACTGATGGTTCTTCCCTGACAACCGGGGACGTGAATGGCGTAGAATGCGAATTCTGTCATCTTCTCGTCAATCCGGACATGAACATAAACATCTCCGGCACGACTGAAATACAGAACGCCCCCTTTGAGGCCTATGACCCCGATACGGGTGAGGGATATAACGGCGCGGCCCAGTACGTGATAAACGGAAACGGGACACGCCTCGGCCCCTACACCGTTACCAATGCAAAGCATGCATTTCTCCCTTCCTCCTTTCATCGAGATGCAAGGCTCTGCGCGACCTGCCACGATGTCAGCAATCCGGCCGTGGGCGATCTCGCGCACAACAACGGAGCAATGAAACCTCTGGGAGCCGGTTCCTTCAGCGGTGTCCCCGGCGCCCCGGTGGATGGAAAGGCTTCTCTCAATAATCCCCCCTACTCTTACGGAATCGTGGAACGTACCTACAGCGAATGGGTCGCGTCAACGCTGGACACTCTCATGGTCAACGATTATCCGACTTTGCCGGCAGATCTCAGAGTATCCGGAGGAAGCCTGGATATTGCCTATCACAGGGCGTACGATGCCAGGAATAATGCAAATTACGAAGACGGGGTGGCCAGATACTATTCCTGTCAGACCTGCCACATGTCGGCCGGGACCGGTGTGGGCTGTAACAAGTCAGGAACACCCACGCGGACTGACCTTCCGCGTCATGACCAGACCGGGGGCGGGTACTGGATGCCCGATGTTGTTCAGTACATGGACACAAAGGGAACCCTGCGGATGGGAGGCGGGTTAAGCCAGGCCCAGAAGGATGCGCTGAACAGCGGAAAGGTCAGGGCCGCGAATATGCTAAAGAGCGCGGCATCCCTCAGTGCAAGCCAGGACATTAACGACCTCGTCGTACGGGTGACGAATCTTACGGCCCACAAATTGATATCCGGCTATCCTGAAGGTCGGAGAATGTGGATTAACACCCGCTGGTTCGACAATGGAAACAACCTGGTCCGGGAAGATGGCGCCTATGGAACGATCGGCCGAACCGTGAATGATCTGAACGGAACGCCTCACGAGGTCGAATCGATCCTCGATCCATCCACAACCAGGATATATGAAATTGAAATGGGAATGGACAAGGAGTGGGCCGCCCAGCTGGTAAGCCTCGGATGGGACACGGGCACGATTCTCAGCTACAATCGCCTGACAGATGCCGCCACACACACCCTGGGCGAACTGGCAGGAGAAGACCCGGGAATTCAATATCACACCTTTCACTTTGTCTTAAACAACGTCGTCGTAAATGATCCCCGCATTCCGCCGTATGGATTCAGCTACGACGACGCCTATGAGAGAAATTCCATTCCGGTTCCTGCGGACCAATTTGGTGTTACGGCACCATTCTCTGGAAAGACATATAATTATTTTGATGATGTCCGGTTTCCAATTCCCGCTGGAGCCGTTTCCGCGGATATCCGTCTCCAGTATCAGCAGACCAGCTGGGAATACATCCAGTTTCTCTGGCTGCAGAATGACGGCCAGAGCACCTTTCTTGCAGATGAGGGAATCAATATGCTTGATGCCTGGCTGAACACGGGAATGTGTCCTCCCCTGGAGATGGCCTTTACAACAATCAGCGGCCTGACATCCCCTTCCTCCTCACCGCCCGGTGAAACGTCTCACGAGGAAATCCGCGCGGAGCATCTTCGTGCATCCTATAATCCCGCCACGGAGGAGATTTCGGTTGTTTACACACCCGCATGTGATGCAGTAGGACACACCGTATACTGGGGAGATCTGGCCGGAATCTCGACCTATCTCTATGGAGGCGCCGTCTGTTCTTCCGATATTGACGGTGAAATCACCTTTACATCCGCAACCATGCCTCCATCCTTCTTTTTCCTGATCGCAGGAAATAATGGAACGCACGATGGATCTTATGGGACGAACACTTCGGGGCAGGAACGTCCTGGCGCAGATGGCCTGGAATGCGATTTTATTAACTATGATAAGGATGTGCTTCCCAGTACCTGCGACGCCATGAGGCTGGCCTTCGGTAAATAAATCGTTGCCGTTCCTTGTCCCATCCAGGGCGGCACCGGGAAATCAGATTCCATTTGATGATACCTGTTGTCATCGGGTACAATAGTGCGCCCGAACTGCGTCGGGTAATGCGGTAGATGGACACAGGTCTATCAACCTGAAACTCTGAGGAGTCAGCATCTTATGCCGAATATCATCATCGGAGCCGGGGAGGTTGGTTACTCCCTCGCCACCATGCTTGCCAGGGAAAATCGTGATGTTGTGGTAATCGATACCAACGAGGAAGCCCTGCTGAGAATATCAGACCATGTCGATGCCCAGACCATTGTGGGCCATGGCGCCAGCATTAACACTCTTAAGCATGCCGGCATTGCGGAAGCGGAAATGGTTGTCGCCGTAACGGACCTGGACGAAGTCAACATGATTGCGGCCATGACAGCAAAACGGCTTGGAGTCCCCATGACGGTAGCCCGGGTTCGTGATCCTGTCTATCTCCAGGGAACAAGGGTAATTTTCCGCGATATTCTCGGGATTGACCTGGTCATCAATCCAAGCATGGTCACTGCGGCGAAACTGGCTGCCATCTCCCGTAGTCCCGGTGCCATGGAGATCGAAGACTATGCGGATGGACTGATCAAGTTCATGCACTTCACTCTGGATCAGAGCTTCCTTTACCTGGATATGCCGTTAAAGAGCTTCCCGGTACCGGAGCATTTCATCATCGCGGCTATCCTGCGTGAAGGAGAACTCATTATTCCCAGTGGAAATGACATCCTGGCAGAGGATGACACAGTTTACGTCATCTCCAAGTCGGAGAAAGCCGAGCAGGTCAGGCTTCTCTTCGGGGGAAGTGAAATCAGGACCCGCAGGGTCGCAATTGCCGGAGGCGGAAGAGTCGGCCAGCTCACGGCCCGGTTACTCGAACGGGAAAAGATCGACGTCAAGCTGATCGAGCGGGACTATGAACGGTGTGAAGAGCTCGCAGCGGAGCTGGCACGCACAAGGGTCATCCATGGAGAATGTACGGATGTCGCACTCCTGAAAGAAGAAAAGATCGACAAGTGCGATCTGCTCATCGCCGCCACAGAGGATGATTCCACCAACATTATTTCCTGTCTCCTCGCCAAGGAACTGGGGACATTCAAAGTGGCCTCGCTGGTCCGCAAGGCCGATTTTGCCGCCTTTGTGGAGCGATTCGGAATCGATGTAGGTGTTTCGCCCCGTCTGCTGACCGCAAACATGATTTTCAAGCATCTTCGAACCGGGCAGGTAGTATCGATCGCGAAGCTGGTGGACGGAAAGGGCGAAGTCCTGGAACTGATTGCCTCGGAAGGTTGCAAAGCCTCAGGTCACTCGATGAAGGATCTTAATTTTCCTAAAGGTGCGATTGTGGCAGCGGTTCAGAAGAAAAAGGGAATCCTCATTCCCAGGGGCGCCGACCGGATCGATCCGGGGGATCACGTCATTGTTCTGGTCAAACCAGAAGTCGTGGACGAAGTCGGGGCTCTCTTTTCCTGACCATGAATCTCCGTCTGATCAGCAAGATCCTCGGACTGTTCACCTTTTACACGGGCCTTTTCATGGTCTTTCCCCTGCTCTGGAGTATTCACGACAGGGGACCCGATCGCATCCCGATCCTCCTTTCCATGGTAATCACGGTGGGCCTCGGGGCTATCACCTTTCTCTCCTTTCGAAAGGAACGGGGGGAAATATTCCGAAAAGAAGGAATCTTTATCGTTACGTTCAGCTGGATTATTGCGGCTGCCGTGGGAGCCCTTCCCTACCACTTCACCGGTATTGAAGAATTCCCCACCTACGTGGATTGCTTCTTTGAATCCATGTCCGGATTTACCACTACCGGAGCAAGCGTCCTGACCAATATCGAAGCTCTGCCCCGGGGTATCCTCTTCTGGCGCAGTCTGACCCACTGGCTGGGCGGGATGGGAATCATCGTCCTGTTCATTGCGGTTCTTCCCTTCCTTGGTGTTGGAGGTCGAGAACTCTATCGATCGGAGGTTCCAGGACCGACTCCGGAAGGTCTGCGCCCCCGAATCGCGCAGACCGCCAGGACCTTATGGGTAATCTATGGAGTTCTCACGGTTTTTGAGACGTTATTCCTGATGCTGGCGGGCATGAATTTTTTTGAATCCCTCTGCCACACCTTCGGAACGCTGGCAACCGGCGGGTTTTCCACGCGCAATACCAGCATCGCAGCTTATGACAGTGTTGCCATTGAATCGATCATTATCCTCTTTATGATTGCTGCCGGTGTCAATTTCAGCCTTTATTATCAGGCTATTCAGGGAAGTATTAAAAACATTCTTAAGAATACGGAATTTAAAGTATACATCGGTCTAGTTGCCTTTCTTACCACCTTTACAGCGATCACCCTCCTTCTGGCCCGGAATTATGATACGGTCGGGGAAGCACTCCGATATTCCGGCTTTCAGGTTGTCTCCATTCTGACCACAACCGGATACGCCACAGCCGATTTTGACCTCTGGCCTTCTCTGCTCAGAGTTCTTCTCGTTGTTTTGATGTTCATCGGTGGCTGTGCCGGTTCTACCGGCGGCGGGATGAAAGTTATCCGCATAATCGTCCTGGTAAAAGATGGAATTCGGGAAATTAAACGTACGATCTATCCGCGATCCGTCTTCACGATCAAAGTCGGCGGTGAGATTGTGAAAGATTCCACGGCAGCGGCAATCCGTGGTTTCTTTATCCTCTTCATGCTGATTTTCGTGGCGGCATCTCTGATCATGGCAGGCCTTGGGCTCGACCCTGTCACCGCCGTCACGTCCGTGGCCGCCACCATGGGAAATATCGGCCCCGGCCTGAACCAGATCGGTCCTACCCTCAATTATGCTTTTATCCCGCTGAGCGGAAAGATTCTTCTCTCCTTCTGCATGCTGCTCGGCCGGCTTGAGCTTTTCACGGTGCTTGTCCTGTTAAGTCCCGATTTCTGGAAGCGATAACAATTACATAGATCTCGGGAATGCTGGCTCCTCTCCCCGTGTTCTCAAAGGGATATGAAACACGGGGAAGGTTATCGAACAATCAACGCATTTCTGGCGATTGTACCATGGCTGGCTGCAACGCTGACATTGCTGACATTTACCCATCCGGTACGATCTGATCTTGCATCCCCGGGAGAGAAATCTATGACGCATTCCAAGACACCCGAATTTACAGTTGTTCCGACCCATCTCAAAACCGCGACGTTCTCACTCGGGTGATTCTGGGGCCCCGACTCCCGGTTCGGGAGCTTGAACGGTGTCGTACGAACACGTGTAGGCTATACGGGTGGAACAACCCAACATCCGACATACCACAGTCTGGGTAACCATACGGAGGCAATCCAGATCGATTATGACCCCGATATCATTTCCTATCGTGAGCTGTTAACGATCTTCTGGGAATCCCACAATCCGGAGAGAAAAGCCTGGTCGATACAATACAGGGCTGCAATTTTCACTCACGACGACCATCAGCGTTCAGAGGCAAAAATCTCCCTGGAACAGATTCGCAGGGAAAAAGGCACAGTTTACACGGAAATCCTTCCCCTCGCAACGTTTTATCCGGCGGAAGATTATCACCAGAAATACTACCTTCGTGGAAACCGGGCTCTCGCTTTCTTTCTTCGGGAATCCTTCAACGACCCGGTCACGTTTCGGAACTCGACTCTGGCGGCAAGGCTGAACGCTTATTCAGGCGGTTATCTGAAGGACAACAAACTGATGGCCGCATTACAAAGGGATGGAATCCCTGAGGAAGTGATCGACAGGCTCCGTTCTCTTTTAAACGTGCCCAATTCGAAGCCTCTTACCTGTACCGCTTCTTCCTGATGCGATTCGACTATGGAGCCAGGCCCCTGGAGCATGGCATCTCCAGATGGGCTATGAATTTTTCCGCATTAATCATTACGTCATCCTCTCCGATCTGATCAAAGGGATTTTCAAGATGGTCCTGGATCGTATCAAGACTTACCAGGATTATCGTGAAGAGAACCGGCGTAACATAGGCCAGTACGCCATGGAGTGAACCCGACACTGCAGAAAAGTACGGGCCATAGGCAATGGGAAGGACCACGATAAAAAACTCACTGAAGGTGCGCAGGGTTCGAGGTGTCCGATACTGGTAGATGTGTTTCACACTCTCAAACGCCAGCATCATTTTACTCAGGTATTGATTGCATCGGGAGATCTCCCCGGATGCCAGGCCAAGCTTCCTGAGTGAACGGATATACTTGGAAAGACAGGAAAAAGCCTCCTGAACCTGAATCTCGTTTTCCACCATGGCCGCAAGAGATCCAGTAAAGAGCCTGCGAAGAGCCTCCATGAGGCGGAAGAGATGACCTTTAAGTTCCTGCAGTGATGTTTCATCGATTGTCTCCGGCCAGTCACGCGCCGCAAAATAGATGGCTCGTCCATGGGCTTTGAGAGAACCATAATGGTTCAGAGCATCCTCTCTGCGCTTATACGCACCGCCGATGGAAAAGACAATGGGAAAAACCACCGCCGTAGCGACAAGGGTCAACGGGAAATCCGCAGTGATCTGGTAGGTCCGGCACACATAGGTGGCAAGCACCGCCAGTACTGCAATCAGCAAAGCTCTGAAATTCAGAATAATGGAGATACGGCGGAATATCTTCATCATCGTCCTCCGAAGGGAAGTGTTCCAAGTATACATGAACCCGACAGCACCTATGTCTTCCCGGGGGGAGCCTTCCTGCAGGTCTGGAAACCTGCAGAAAACCATTACCGTATGATATGATGATGCCAGGCGAAGAATGGCGGCATCGTAGCAGAAAATCAAAAAAGGGTGGGCACCGTGAACCAGGATCTTCGAGTATCACTCTTTGAGATTGTTTCCGGAGTGGCGGATATTGCCGACTCCTGTCATCCCGCTCTCAGGGATCACCACGCAAGGGTGGCCCTTCTGTCCTGTTTCATCGGGCGAGAGATGGGACTGGGACAGTCCGTTGAACAGGTGCTCATTCTTGCGGGGCTTCTTCATGACGTTGGAGCTCTCGGCCTGGAGGAGCGACTCGATCTTCTCGAATTTGAAGCCGACTTCGATATCTCTCCCGAGGACACCCACGCGCGGCAGGGAGCATGGCTGGTCGATTCATTTCCTCCTCTTCATGCCGTGTCAAGGCTGATCCGCGATCACCATGCCCGCTGGGATCAGAAAGGTGCTCTGGAAGCCCAGGGATTAACCCCGGCACCGGGCACTTTCATTCTCCACCTTGCGGACCGGGTCTCCGTTCTTCTCAACCGGGATCGTCCGGTAATTCAGCAAGTGGAACACGCCCTTCAACGGGTCATGGAAAGATCCGGGTCAGTTTTCTGGCCGGAAGCCGTCGATGCACTCGGAAATCTGGCCCGGTTCGAACATTTGTGGATGGAAATACTCCATCCCAACGCCCGTGACACGCTGAATCATATGGTTCACCCATGGGAAATCGTGATCGACCTTCCCGGACTCTTCAACCTTGGGGAGATGCTGACTCGTGTCGTTGACTTCCGCAGTCCCTTTACCGCCGGTCACTCACGCACCACCGGCATGGTGGCTGAAAAGTTGTGGCGCCTGGCAGGTTTTTCCGAGGATGAAGGCACCCTGATCGCACTGGCGGGATTTCTTCACGACCTCGGCAAACTGGCCATACCTTCCGAAATTATTGAGAAACCCGCGGGCCTGACATGGGAAGAGCGACAGAGCATGGTCACCCACCCTTACCATACTCACCGTTTTCTGAGAGGGATTAAACCTTTGAGATCGATTGAACCATGGGCCTCGTTTCACCATGAACACATGGATGGGAGCGGGTATCCCTTTCATGTCTCAGCGGAAGACATCCCGATGGAATCCAGAATCATTGCCGTGGCAGACGTATTTACAGCCCTGCAGGAAGACCGACCTTATCGCCAGCCCAGGTCTCCCGGTGCCACTATAAACATGCTGAAATCCATGTCGGAGAGGGGCGCTCTGGACGGGGAAGTGGTGTCTCTGGTTGAAAATAACAGAGATTCCCTTCTCGATGTGCGTCACGAGGCTCGAAAAAAGGCCTCAGAAACCTTTGTAAGCTTCTCCAGTCAGGGTGTATTAACCCAGAAAATGCAGTAGAAGAAATTTCCTGAGGCCTGAAACCCCGTACTATCGACGAACCTGCCCGTTCGTCACTCCATACCCTATGTTCAATACTGCCTCGTCGCTTCTCTCTGTGTGGCCCCTGTCGAGTACGGTATTCAGCGCCCCGCCGCAACCCCTGCCTCATGATCCGGGTTTACATAGCGGTCAAACCAGCTGAAGACCTCGCTCCACCAGATCTTTGCATTTTGCGGCTTCCGAACGAAATGGTCTTCATCCGGGAAATAGAGAAGACGGCTGGGGACACCCAGACGCTGAAGCGCAGTGAAGAAGTGCATGGCCTGGTTTTCAGGAACCCGATAGTCCTTCGCACCCTGGACGATGAGGACGGGGGTTTTCGCATTGGCTACGAAGAGCGATGGGGAGTATTTCATGTAGAGCTCAGGATGTCTGAAGGGATCTCCTTCGAATTCCCATTCGGGGAACCAGAGTTCCTCCGTCGTGCCATACATGGATAACTGATCGTAGACACCATCATGGGATACCAGACATCGGAACCGGTCGGTATGGGTGGCAATCCAGTTCATCATGAAGCCGCCATAGGAGGCGCCCGCCGCTACCAGGCGGTCCCCATCCACGAAGGGAAAGGTCTTTACGACGTAATCAACCCCTGACATGATATCTTCATAAGGCTTCCCTCCCCAGTCCCCGGATATTGCCTCTTTGAACCTGGCACCGTAACCGGTTGAACCCCTGAAATTGGGAGCAAAGACAACATAGCCTGGAGCAGCAAACATCTGCAGGTTCCATCGATAATGGAAATCGTCATCCCAGGCCCCCTGGGGTCCGCCATGAGCAAGGAGTACCATCGGATACTTTTTTTCCGGTTGAAAATCGGGAGGACGCACGAGATACCCATGGATCATCGTCCCATCGAAGGATGGATATCGGACTTCTTCCAGAGAACCCCATGAAATCCCGTCACATCGCTCCCGATTCATAAAGGTAAGTTGACGAAGCGCCCGGGTCTTGATGTCCAGGGCCCACAATTCCCGTGGGGACGTTGAGGACTCAATCACGAGAATGAGAGCTTTACCATCCGGCACAAGGTCCAGGTCGGACACCGTGCGTTTCATCGTCAACTGCGTTACCGATCCGCCGGTGGAAGAAACACTGAAGACTTCCGTGTATCCGTCGCTCCCCGCAAGAAAGTAAATCGTCTTTCCGGTGGGCTCGATGACATATTTATCGACGGACCGATCAAATCCGGCAGTAAGATTAAGTTCCTTGCCATTTTCCAGGTTTCGGACCACCAGTTCCTGTTGATCGGCCTCATACCCGGGATGGCCCATCCGGAGGTACGCCATCCTCGTTCCATCGGGGAAAAACTGTGGAGAATCATCCCAGGCCAAATTGGCTGCGGTCAGCGTCTCATGGTTTCCGGAACGAAGATCGATGAGATCGATATCGTGATTGGTGGATATCGCACTCTTTTCTTCCCGGTTTACAACTGCAGCGACTTTTGATCCATCAGGAGAGATTGCCATGGCATAGGGACCTCCCAGAGCGATGGGAGGAAAAGAGTCTTTTCCAGGAGTCAGATCCAGGGCTTTCCCCGAGGCAAGATCATACATAACGAGATGGCTGACCGTATCGTCCAGCCATTGATTCCAGTGTCGGTAAAAGAGGCTGTCAATGATCTTCGCTTTCGACGGGCGGGATTCATCGCTTTCCACTCGCTTCCGGTTGCACTCCCAATCGGCACCACATTCTGGATAAACCCCCATAAAGAGAAAGAGGCTCTTTCCATCGGGTGCGATGGAAAAGGCATCCACATCCCGCTCGAAGGATGTAACGGGAATGGCCTCCCCTCCTGACATGGCCAGGCTGTAAACACCCACGTGTTCCCCCCGGTCCGATAAGAAGTACAGGATCTTTCCATCCGGTGACCAGGCCGGATCAAATGCGCTTGTGTCGCCGGAAGTCATGGGTTTAATAGACTGATCTGACATGGCATAAAGATAGATAGCTGTACGATGATTATTAGACTCCATGCTGTATTGATCAACGGTGAACGCGATCCGTTGTCCATCGGGAGAGATCACCGGGGAACTGATCCTCTGCATGGCGAAAAGATCATCCACCGTAATGGGGTGATGGGCCGCAGCCTGAAGACTGAACACCTGAAACAGGGAAAGCACGGCAAGAACGAATTTCATGGTTGACCTCCTGAACCTCATCGTTGTCGACCCATGATAGACACATATCCCCTCTTTTGACAACCTCTGGAAATTGTGATACAGTAGCCCTTCCCTTTCCGATAGGAGGAGTGCAGATGTACGCTATTATTGAAACGGGCAGCAAGCAGTACCGCGTTAAGCCCGGCGACACCCTGGCCATTGAAATCACGCCTTCCGATGAAGGCAAGGTTATCTTTGATCGCGTTCTCGCGGTGAAGAAGGAAGACGATCTGCAGATCGGGCGTCCCGTCCTGGACGGAGTCACGGTTGTGGGGTCGGTTCTTCAGGAGTTCAAGGCGGACAAGATCATCGTTTTCAAAAAGAAACGCCGGAAACAGTACAAAAGGACTCGAGGCCACCGGCAGCAGCTTCTGAAGATAAAAATCGAGTCGATTGAAGGAGTGTAACCATGGCGCACAAGAAAGGACAGGGTAGCAGCCGGAACGGAAGAGATTCCAACCCTCAGTTTCTGGGTGTTAAGCGTTTCGCCGGCCAGTTTGTGACCGGAGGCTCCATCCTGGTCCGCCAGCGCGGAACAAGGTTTAAACCGGGCCTCAATGTCGGCCGTGGAAAAGACGACACCCTCTTCGCCAAGGTTGACGGATACGTTCACTTTGAAAACCGTGGACGTCTGGGCCGGTTTATCAGCATTCAGGCTGACAAAGCATAGTTTCGCTTTACTATTTCGTGAACAGACTGCCTGCAGATTCCTGCAGGCAGTTTTTTGTCATTCCAGAAAGGAACGGCAGGATAGGTTTTACCGTTTCGGCAAAAACCAATGCACGTACCCGCAGTACTCACACACGTAACACGTAGCCGTCGCATTGGCCCAGTCCAGACTGAAAAAGGAAGCGACAGCCGTGTTCAGTTGACCCTCCCTTTTCCAGAAACGATCCCTCTTGCAGATCTCACAATGAAGTGAGATGTCACCCGGGAAGATGAAGACCTCTTCCGGCTCTTTGCTGTCGAACAATCCCATGGTTTTTCCCTTCCTTTCCACCGGATGAACTCCGGTTCTGATGGATAATCAGACGAATTTGCCGGCTCACCTTCTGAACCATCCCCAGGGGAGTATACGGGGAACCCTCCGGCTGTATTCTCGATACGCTTCTCCAAACAATTCCTCCAGGTATTCCTCTTCTCTTGACACCAATCCTGAAACAACCCCGTACATAAATAACGGAGTTGTCAGGATCAGCCAGCTTTTAAGGATCAATGAGATCCCTGGGACAAGAAAGACAATCCAGGAGGCATACAGAGGGTGACGGCAGCAACGATAGATTCCCTCTGTGACAAGGTGTCCGCGGTTATAGGCCCGCTGAACTTACACGACGGAGATCAGCAAGAAAGGAATCCCGATAAGGATGAAAAAAATGCCAGTTCCCTGGATAAGCCGTTGCGGAAGAAACTCCATTCGAAAGACCGGAGCAAACGACAGATCCACAACCAGCATGATTCCGCCATAGAGTATGGAGAACACTGCAAGGAGAGGTCCAACGCCCCAGCGGCTCATTCGTGGAATCTTTCGCTTCACAAACTCCCTCCTACCCTGCAACCATTTCCCGCTTCATACTTGTTCTTACTCAACTATGGCTCGAATGGCTGTGAGCGTGCGCCAGTTTCGCGCGGTCGCGGGAGTTCTAAGAACGGATTCGACCCGGGCTGCCAGTGAGGATTTTCCGATTCCGTCCGGTGCATGAAGATAAAAGACCCGGTCATTCAGGGAGAATTTCTCGCTGTTCTTTCTTATCCGTTCAAGGGATTTCAGATCGGGGGTCTGGATACCGTGCAGGAGGAAGAATAGGTGGAGCGTGGCAGGCATGGATTCTGCTTCCGGAAAAGGGTTGTCCTCCATTGCTATTTTTAATTCTTCAGGCGAGAGAACCACAACATCAGGCTCAAAACCGGAATGATCCCAAATGGACTTGCGTATCAGTTCACCCAGCGCACCAGGGTCATCGGATTCATGAAAAAAGACAACGTTCCCGCTCTGAATATAGGTTCGCACATTCCGGGCACCACACTGTTTCATATGTTCCCGAAGATCCTGCATGCGAAGAAGATTCCGCCCGCCCACGTTAATCCCTCGAAAGAGAGCGATCCATACATTCATGGATTTGTGCTGTCCTTTCATTCAGATCCGCTCCGGATTTTTCACCGTGCGATCGTCCTGAACCGTACCCGTATTGAGTGTCCCTGCAGGTTCAAAGAGGAGAACATGAACCTCATCGGACGCTTCGGGACAGTGCTCCGTTCCTCTGGGTACGATTATAAATTCACCTTCCCGGATGGTCCTGGAAAAGTTTCGGAACTTCATGGTAAATGAGCCATGAAGAACAAGAAACAGTTCGTCTCCCTCGTTATGGGAGTGCCAGGTGAATAAACCTTGAAACTTCACGAGCCGGACGTGCTGTCCATTGAGTTCTCCCACGATCTTCGGATCCCAGAATGAGGAAAAGGCAGACAGCTTCTCCTCAAGGTTCACCACTTCACACATAATTCACCTCCTGGCCTCCGATCGGGGTTCGGATTTATCCTGCACCAACCGGCATCCTCTTCAGATAGTTCCAGTACCCCTTCAATGCTCGATAGGCCACCCACAGATAGAGAATTCCTCCCAGAATCATCGGTCCATAGATCAGGGCCACGGCGACGGGAGGCACGACCGCGGCAAAGAGCAGCCCTAAAGCGAAAATAAGTGCAGTCACTATGAAAATCAGAAGCATGGTGCTGAAGGTCATCGCGTTCCAGACAAGATGGGAGGCAAACCACCGATCCGGACGAACGGGACGAATCATTGCGGCCCAGAATAACCATGCGTAGTGATAGAGGGTTATGGAACCCATGACAAAGAACAACATCCCGATTCCCGTTTTCGGAAGATAACCCGCTACCAGGAGAGCGAACCAGGCCAGAAAGGCAACGACAAGGAAGTACGCTACATGGCCAAAAAGAAGTTCGATCGCTGAAGGGTCGGATTGCTCGGTCGTATTCAGCGACTGCTCCAGGAATGTGTTCATCCAGGCTCGCATGCATCCCTCCTGGCCGAAACTCTAATCGATGTTTCCATTACGCAGCTTCACCACCCAAATGGAAGGATGGCTCCTTCATGAACATGAAAGGCAACTTCGACAAAAGCGATAAAGTTCCAGAGAGAATGGAGAATCATGGTGACATAGGTAGATCCGGAAAGAATCCGTGCCAGCCCGAGCATGACGCCGCCCGCAAAGATCGTCAGGATCCCGTATAGATCGTATTGAAAATGCAGTACGGACCATCCGGCGGCCGTGAGGACCACTGCCCAGGCTGGCCCCCAACGGCTCTGGATACCGGGAAGGAGAAACCCCCTGAATAAAGCCTCCTCAAAAAGAGGAGCCGCAAAGACAACGGCCAGAAACAACAGGCTCCTGGATCCCGCCGTTTCAAACATGGTGACCATGACATCGGGAACGATGGGTTTATTCAACAGTACAGTAAGGACATCCGAGAGGATCGCAAAGGTGATCGTAGCCCCAATCCAGAAGGCAAAGACACGCAGGGATACGGACGAAAGGTTAAGGTATTCAAGAGGTTTCCTGCGGCGCTTCATCCAGGAGAAGAGGTAGATCATCCCGATCGCGGGAAAGGTGGAAACAAGGGAGGCCACCGCCATCACGAGCCCACTGGACGCCATCCAGGTCACATTTTGTTCAAAATCAACATTCGGGTACTGCACCTGGTGCAAAACCAGGAAAGCAACCGCCACCACCGTATTAAAAATAAGAAAGACCGCCAGAACGACCAGTGAAAGCCACAAAGAGCTCCAGGCTCCCCAGCGCTCTATATTCGTTGACACTTCCCCTGGAATTCCCCCTTCACCGGTGTTTAAAGTACTTTTGAGGGACCCCAATTCTGATCGATCTGAAACCGAATTCAACATCTCCGGATCATGGCTCATGGATTGCGTCCATCATATCACCATCACTCATCAGAAGGGGTGAACGTCCAGGTTCTGTCGTGAAAACACACTGAAATCCCATTCTCCAGGGTATGGCGCTCCAGTTCTGGTACATCGATCGTTTCCTCAGGAGAAAAATGAACCGTACCCGCAGCATAGGTGTATCCGATCCTCACTTCTCCCATCAAAAACTGGACATACGATCCGCTTCCACAGCCCGGGCATGTGTGATGCACGGTCTTCAGAAGAGACCAGTAACCGGAGCAGTGATTCAGGAATGTCTCAAGGGAGGATTTCATGCCGCAATTCCAGCATGGAATGTAGATGTCACCGTTCATGGCACGGTGTCCGCACACTACAGCTCCTTCTGTATCTCTTCAACCTTTTCCTTCGCTTCCTTCAGGCCAACATGATACATTTCACGATACAGTTTAATCGCCTGGATTTTGTATCCCTCGCGCATGAGGTGTCTGATATCCTCCATGGTTGCGTTCTCCGCATCAGGGTACATCCCGCGCTCTTTCAATTTTTTCGTATCACCCCCGGATTTCAGGATAGATATGACGACAAGAAAAACGATAACAGCGACAATCCAGGGGTAAAGATCTTTCATTGAAAACCTCCGGAACGTCTGTATCGGACAGGTCTAGTCATCTTCACGTTCATTTCCGGGCCTTTCTTCCCGCTCCGGGAAGGTGGCTGCCAGGCCCCTGACAAATTGCCCCCGCCCCTCATCGGATAACCGGGCTTCCGAATGTCCCAACCGATACATCAGCGGCGGCATGTCTCCATCCCGAACCTCATCGGCAGCGTCCTGTCCTCGATTTTTCTTCTGAACACCCCACAGAGACACGTTGAAATGTTCGCGTCCTTCTTGCACATCGTGCTGAACCAGCCACGAAACGGGGGCCACCCTGCTGTACCAGGGCCATTTCGTCTCATGGCTGTGACAGTCGGCACAGGCAACCACGAAGAACGCCCTCGTCTGGGCCGAATCCCAATCCGGTTCAGAGACAACCGGCGGGTTCACATGGTTCCTTCCGTATGGTATGAACTGAATGGCAATTATGAGAAAAATGAGTACAACAAAAATCTTCCATTTCATCGGGCTGTCCTTTCCTGCCTCTCAATCCGGCGCCCTGCAAGCTGGCAGGGGCATAACGTGCGGGATTTTCTATCTAAGTATATCGTACTGAGAGCGATTGAAAGGCCTCAATCGGAAGAACTCTTCCGGACAGAATTCATTCGGGAAGCCACAACCAGGATTCGACGGTAGCATCGATGGGGGGCAGGTGTTGAATCGTCCCATCCTCTGCTTCAACCCACGGAGCCGGATATCCCGGAGTATAGGTTACGACCAGGACGGTCTTGCCGTCGCTGTACCGGACATTCCGCTGAACATCCATTGCGTGGAGATCGTATTGTGTCGGTTTTCCCGTAATAGCCGCCACCCTCTTCTCGAGGTCGGTCCGTGTCATTCCCACTTCTATGGAAATATCACGAAGCGGGCTGGAAATGGAATCAACACCACTCTCTCTTGAAATCGGCATACAGGCAAAGATGGTGAACAAAAGAATGAGGAACGTCAGGTGCGAGACGACTCTCGAATCATGCATACGCTCCTCTCGCTTGGGGATTCCTTCTACAAGGCGAAGTTCATGATGGCCAGCAACACAAAAATGACAAGGGCAAGATTCAGGGGCACAACATAATGATAAAAAAGTGGGCCCACTCTTCCGTCCTCCTCCCGGGTCAGCCGTGCATACTCATGCAGATATTTGAGGATCATCCAGCGAAGCCAGACGATGTTGACACGCATGCCCCGTCTCTGGAGATCCGCTGCAATCAAAATAGCTGCGACGACAGCCCAGATAACACAGACAACACCAAGACCGATAAGAATTCCCATGGTACCTCCCTGGATTCTGATCCCATCCACCACTCCTGAAATCAACCACCCTTCCATTGTAGCCTGAATATTGGTCATGATTTGAATTTCAAATCACATGAGAAAGGCAGAAACAACTAGTGCAGCCATCAGCCCCGGAATCAGACAGGCCAGTACACGCAATATGGTGATAGCGCGTCCGCTGCTTCTTCTTAGAAAGAGAAGTTCCGCCAATGCTGACACCCATACGATTATGGTTACAGGAAGGGCAAAGATAAGTACGCCAATCATTTCCCATTTCTCAGAATATGCACGGTTCGTCCAGACTTCCAGGGTAAAAAACGAAACAAGAACCAGTCCTATCATCCAGAACAGGTTCACCAGGTAGAGAAGCCACAGTTGTCTGTATCGTGCTCCAAGAAACAGGAAAAGTACAAAGACCGAGAGTGTCAGTATCGCAACCAGGTAAATCATTAAAAGATGTCAGACATTCCCCGCCTCTTCCTCGCGAATCCTCTGCTGGGTCCTGTTCCAGTAGAGAATCCCCAGAGGCAGAAGGATCGAGTACGGAACCCAGAGAAAATAACGCCAGGGTGACGGCAGGACAAACAACAGCACAAGAAAGATAATGGCGGCGATCCAGCCAATGATGGAAGCCCTGATCGCAAAGGCTCGCTCCTTCGGTCCCAAAGTATTGCGGATCGAAGCATATGTACCGATGAGTCCGCCAATAACCCCGATCACGCAGCCAATGATTCCCCCAATCAATCCAGGATTCATCACGCAACTCCCTTCTTTCCAAATATTATCGACGTCAATCTCGAAATACTGAACATTGGATGCATCTCTTCTGGTATACGCATTATAAAGGGAATTCATTCGATATCGTGCGATCTTGATTTTTTTCAGATCGCCTGCTCATGAAGGACACTCTCAATTCTCCGATGACGGATCGGTGGCATTCACGGCCTTTTTGCTTTTTGTATAGTGTCCGGTGAGAACCTGGAAAAGTGATTCCGGAAATATAGCCTCGATTTCATCCAGTCGTTTTAAGCCAAAGATAAACGAGATCGCAATAGGATCCGTTCTGTAATCCGTATGTCCCTCATAAAAGCCATACCGCATGATGTAGTAGGGTGCCATTTCACTGAAATGGATGGTTGTCAATCGTTCCCGCAGTTCCGTAAATTGTGTCTGGGACAGGAAACCATATCTCGTTTTGAGAAGTGCTTCTTCATCCGGTAAAAGGTCACTATGTACTGAAATATCAAATCTTCCCTGAATTTCATCCTGAAAAATGGAGATTTGCCACCCTTTTGTGCCCTGTGCGTCCAGCTTGACTATTCTTCCGTTGTACAACAGGCGTGGAATCCGATCCCAGAATCGAGCCCAGTTTCCAGACTCGATTTCCATGAGCAGGATATTCCACACATGGAAAAGAGGTTTCGCCATATCTGGGTGCGTGAATCCCAGCCCGGCAACAAGCCGGTTATCGCCTTTCAATACGCTGAGGATATCCTCATCTGACGCTAAAAAACCCGCATAGGACAGCGCCCCTGGATGTCCGATACAATCGATCAGGGCAATCGGAAAACCCGTAATCTCTTCCTTACGATCCAGATCGGATTCAGAATGGAGCCCGGTCTGGGCCATGACCGGGAAATCCCCTCTATCCACCTCCAGCTGGCGGTCCTTACCAAAGATGCTTCCTACTCTACTGCTGTAATGCAAAGGAGTTCCATCTTCAACCGTAACAGGTATAAGAAGGTAATTCGAATCCCGGGTCATGGCGGTAACGATCTCGTCGCCCATAAAGGTATAAGGAGAAGGCAGACCGGGTGCATGGTTCAGAATCTCCGGATAAAGCGGGTAGGTTTTTCCCTCGAACACGACCGCAGCAGTCGAATCGGAATCCTGAGAAACAACGGAAACGGATGTCCAGACAGTTAGAAAGATAAGGAACCCGTAGATCATCCATGAATGACTCTTCACGGAAACCTCCCATCCTATTAAGATATTACTGTCATCCTTTTTTCATTATAAAACACAGAGTGCCTGTTTTTTCATCTTCTCCCTCAAAGGTAAAACCACATTTTTCAATTACTCGTTGTGAGGCATGATTTGTCGCAGCTGTTCGGATCATGATTCGCTTTATGCGGGTATCTCTCCATGCGAAGACAGTCAGAGCCTGAACCATATCGGTGGCATAGCCCAATCCTACCCAGGCAGGCATGATCGAATAACCGATTTCCACCTCACCTTCTACTCCAGGCGGGCCAAGAAATCCTCCCGATCCAATTAATACCCCATGACCCTCTGCCTCTGATCGCACAATGGCGTACCAACCGTACCACCCGACAACCGAATCACCGCCTTCCCTGAGGCGATCCCTGAAATACAACTGTGCATCCCGATCATATTCACCCGGTGGCCACCCGGCTTCAACAGAGACACCCAGAAGGGCTGCGAGACTGACGGGGTCTTCGATCTCTGCACAGACAAGATCGTACGTAGCCGCAATTAAATCCAGTTTCCCGGTTATGAGTCGTTTTCGACGATCAGACACCACTCCTGATTCCCCTCATGTTTTGATCTACAGGACATTCTGGCATAGAAATCAGAACGTTGTCACGGACATAATTTTTTTTTCAGGAGAGGTACACCATGCCGATGGCTATTTTTCCGGGGGAACAGAAAGTTCCGTTATGGTCTGAATGCCTTCCGCGACATTCGGGATTATCCCTCGCTGGATATAAATCGGTCGAACCATTTCCCGCAGCCCGGAGAGCCTTGTCATAAAGATCCAGGCCCCGACAATGCAGCAGATTCCACCAATCAGAAGGGTAAAGGGAGCTCCAATGGCACTGGCCAGACTTCCCGCCAGAAAGCTTCCAAAAGGAACGGTCCCCATGAAGGCCATGGCAAAGAAGCTCATGACCCGACCCCGCTTTTCATCATCTACAATCGTCTGCAGGATAATATTGCTGGAAGCCATTTGCACCATCATGCCAAATCCCGTAATCACCATGAGTACCAGGGAAAGAGGGAGGAATCGCGAAAAGGAGAATGCAATCAGGCCCAGGCCGAAAATACCGGACGCCAGAGGGACCAGTCGGCCAAGACCCAGAACACTTTTCCGGGATGCCAGATAGAGGGCGCCTACCAGGGCACCGACACCCGACGACCCCATGAGGAACCCGAACGTATGCGATCCTCCATGCAGAATTTCCTTGGCAAAGACAGGCACAAGAACCACATATGGCATGCCTACGAGGCTGACGAGTGCCAGAAGAAGAATAATCGACCGTATCGGAGCAAACCCGAAGGTGTACGCAAATCCTTCCCGTAATTCCTGAATCACGTGAGTATCTGTCTTCTTTTTCGGTTTTGGTCTGATTTTCATGAGAAGGAGCGAGACAATCACGAACGCATAGCTTACCCCGTTCAGCAGAAAACAGATCCCCTCTCCCATGGAGGCGATGATGACACCCGCAATGGAAGGCCCCAGCAGTCTCGCACTGTTCACCATTGAAGAATTCAGGGCAATGGCGTTTCCCAGATCCTCGTGGTTTTCCACCATCTCAACGACAAAGGCCTGCCGGGCCGGGATGTCAAAGGCGTTTATACAGCCCAGGAATACACTAAGGTAGATGATATGCCAGACACTCAATGCATCCGTGTAATAGAGGTAGGTCAGGAAAAGCGCCTGCACCATGGCCAGCACCTGTGTGACCAGCAGGATGCGATATCGATTCCACCGATCGGAAATGACCCCTGCAAAGGGAGCCAGGAGAAACGTGGGAATCTGTCCTGCAAACCCCACCACCCCGAGGAGAAATACCGACCCGCTTACCCGATAGACCAGCCAGGGGAGTGCGATACGCTGGATCCACGTCCCAACCAGGGAAATGCTCTGTCCACCAAAGAAGAGGCGGTAATTTCGGTACCGGAGAGATCGGAACATGTGCCGCGGAACTCCCGGCCTCCTGCTTTCGTTGGGTTGATCCTGAGTCATCATGAACTTTCTGACATGAGTTGGGTGGCTCTTCCAATGAAATTCTACCTGATTTTTTCCGGGTCTGGAAGTTCAGAATGCGTCTCATGTACCTATATTAGATTTGAATAATTCACTCCTGGATTATGTTCTCTAATGAGAATGAGACATAACAATTGGTCTCGCACTTTAATCATAGTAATACTCGTAATGTGGTCTTTAGAAGGCTGTACGACCTGGGCAGCCAGGGGTTTCCACGTACAGTCAGGCGAAAAGATTCAGCTTATTGTTATGCCTATCGAATGCACCGCCCCTATAACCCATCTGAAATCGATTGAAACAATACCTGAAGGTGCAGATCCACCAGATGATGAGGGAAAGGTGATTCGAGACTTGCTGGATCAGGCTACCCGGGAAATGACGGAATCCCTTGACCTTGAGTTGGATAAGACACCCTATTTCCATGTGATTTCTCATCAGACAGCGAAGAGAAAAGATGACCAACCCGGAGGTCAGGATCAAGCCGATGCAGTTTTAAAGGTACAACTTTCGGGATACGGCAAGCTAAAACGCAGATGGCAGCTCTACATGGTTGGTTCCGGGTTGGTTGAAGGCCTTCTCCAGGGTATCGCTGGCTATAAGATTTCAAGCAACATATACGTGGGCATCGGGTTGGCTGCCGAAGAAATCGCTCAAGAATTGCTGACCTGGGTGGGTGGTGTGGCTCTCTTCAACAAGCATTTCACACCCGTTCTTCTTGAAGCCAGACTCTACGATGCACACAGCGGGAAAAAGCTCTGGACCAGGATCATCGCTGCCGTAGGGAAAAAGAAAGATTTTTCGTCCCTTTCAAAAGAAGAGAGCCATCTTCTGGAAGTCCGGCTCCGCGTCGTACGGGAAAAGGCCATTTCCGAACTTACACAGGCTCTTGTTAAGAAAACCCGGAAACAGCTGGCATTCATTCAGTTGTCAGGACAATCGGCCTCCCCGGGAAATGTAAAGCTCGCCCCTATCGTCCCATGAACATCATGACCAAGGATCGGCAGGGTACCCTGCTCTCCTATTGAGCCACGAGTTCCACTCTCCGGTTCAGTGCCCGACCTTCTTCGCTACTGTTGGAAGCAACGGGGGACGTCGGACCCGCCCCGAAGGGGGTCAATCTGGATACCGCCACTCCGTACTTTCCGGTGAGAGCCTGAATTACAGCATTGGCGCGGGCATTGGAAAGCGTAAGGTTGTAGTCAAAGGCCCCCTGGTTGTCCGTGTGCCCCACCACATAGAGCTTCAGCTTCGGATCTGTTTTGAGCAATTTTGCAATTTCCTTCAGCGTGGGCTCCGAATCCGGTTTGAGGTCCGATTTCGCCGTATCAAAGTAGATCCCATAAACGGCGACCCTGCCGGTCTGCCGAATTGCACCGAGGAGGCTGTCCGCACTGGCCACGATATCCTGTTTCATGGCCTGTTTTTCCACCAGGAAAACCTTGTACATTCCATTGCTCGGACCCTCAACATAGACCCAGACTTCCACATTGTTCTTGACGACCTTCAATGTGATGTACTGCGTCCCGCCGTCTTCAAACTCATAGACCGTTTCACCGCCTATCGACTTTACGGCGTTTTTGTAATTGGCTACGATCTGCATTCCGCTGGGGTATTTCACACCATCGTTGGCATAGTAGTCCAGGTAGGTGTATTGCCCTTCCACGACCTGGACCCTGTCATAGCCGACCGGGAAAGAATATCGACTGAAATCCAGTTCCTGGTATTCAGAAATATAAAATCCAGGCATCCTGCTGAAGAGTGCGGGATCCTTGCATCCCTCGCAGTCATTCGGATCACTGACTGCAAACGTCAGGATCGAGGGGACCAGGCACAGTAACCAGACATACATGCATCGTTTGACCATAGACACTCCTCTTGATTGTAAGGTTATTGGGTATTTTCAGTGATGATTATACGCTTATTTTTATTTCCTCTGCAGGCCGGTGTCGGGAATCCGACACGATTAATTATTTCATGGTTATTGGATTGAGAGGTTGAGTATGAACATGGAGATCGAAGATGTCCGGACGGGAATAGTGTCCCGTAACATCCAGAGCCCGGCGTGCGGAACCAACTCGATCCGGGTCGAAATCGGCGTAGAGAATGGCGTGTTCGTTTCTCAGGGGTCCCGCAACGATTTCGCCCCCCGGAGCGACAACGACGGAATCCCCGGGATTGACCCACTCATCCGCATCCGGATAGAGAATATCTTTCCCCGGAAAGTCTTCCGGAAAATCACTCCCCTTGAGAGGGGTGCCGCTCCCGACCACCCAGCAGCGTCCTTCCCGGGCAATATGCTGCAGCGTTCCGATCCATCCGTCTCCGCTGTCGTACGTTGGTGCGATATAGACTTCTACTCCCTGTGCATACAGGGCGTACCGGGCCAGAGGCATATAGTTTTCCCAGCAGATCAGTCCGCCCATTCTTCCACATGGTGTATCAACAACCCTGAGCCCCGATGCATCCCCCATCCCCCAGACCATGCGTTCCGGGTTTGTCGGCATCAGCTTCCGATGACGGTTTTGAATTGACCCATCCGCACCAATGATCACAACCGTGTTATAGAGCGTTGTTCTACCGAACCGGGCATCTCTTTCATGAATTCCGCATACAACCGTGACTGCGTGATCTTTTGACATCTGGCGCATTGGATTCAGGTCGTCGGAAGATAAGGAGACAGCGTGCCTTAGCAATCGATCATAAATCTCCCCGGTAAGGTCCCAGTCGCTTCCTGGTCTGAGTCGCCAGATCCACGCCGGGTACCCCGGAAAAAACGTTTCAGGAAAAATGATCAGCGTTGCCCCATGGTCAACAGCCTCTTCAATCCATTGAATGGCACGTTCCATCGTAGCCTGTTTGTCGAGATAAAAAGGGGATTGCTGGATAATGGCAAGTTTTGGCATCGTACGATCCTCCTGAACTGGCATCCCTCCTACAAGGCTGATTCTTTCCTCAAAATTCCACGATCAAAATTTTTCTCTACAGTAATCCCGGGATAAATCGCTTTGTTCGAGAGCAATAGGCAGCATATTCGGATCCCAGAGAATCGAGAAGGGCTTTTTCTTCCTTTGTGACTCGATAGAATAGCCCGATTACAATCGGGATCATCATGATAAAAATGCTGAGCCAGCTGCCAAAATAGACACCAAGTCCCAGGAAAGCGATCAACAGGCCCGTATAGGAGGGATGCCGCATATAACTGTAAAGTCCCCGGTCCATCACGGCATGGTCCGAATGAATGGCAATATCCACGGTAAACCATCGCCCGAGCGGAAGGATGGCGATCCAGCGAATGGTCAGGCCTCCGGTCAGAAGGCCCAGAGCCGCAACCTGGCGAACGAGGGGAGATCCCGGGATTTGACCCGGAGGCAGGGTATGAATATAAATGGCAAGAAAAATCCCTGCGGCAATGCAAGACCAAAGCAGAAGCATCGCACCTCGATCCTCCCGCTGAACCGACCTGCCACGTGATCGTTTCAGGATCGCAAGGATAATTTCAGATACAGGAAACAGGATGACAACTGCAGATAACGTGGAATGAATCAAAAATCCTCCCGGGTATGTAAACGATTCAGCGTAGTTTCAATTCTATCAGCGACTGGATGCTTTCCAGATCTGATTCGGAACTCACGGGCAGGCGGAAGCCCGTACCTTCTCCGTAGCGTTTGGCGCCCCGAATGACATCCATTACGGAAGGAGCCAGCGAAAGGCTCCCTAAAGTTTTCATGGCGCGATCCCCGAGCACAAGACCCACAAGAAACTGCTGATCTTGCGGAATCATGTAGGCAATGATGCGTTTTCCCCGTTTCACACGCATACTCCAACCGTACGCCGCCCCGGAGTTTTTCCATTCATGAGAGTCAACTCCTGCTGTTTCGGTCAACCAGTCGAAAAGTGATGACCATGAATCCCACGCAGGCCCCAGGACTTCCATGATCTGAGAGGACGTCGGCGGGTTTGGATCATGAAAAACGGAGAGTGCCATCCCCGGGTAGGCTCCTTTCGAACTTTAAGGACACGGCGTAGGTGAATGGAAAGATCATGACCCTCAATATGACCCCGAACCAGGATACCTTCACGATTCCCCGACAACCCGGATGGCTCCCGCTTCCAGCAACGGACCCAGTATGTTCGCTGCACCCCCGTGCTCCACAATTTTCCCATCGATTACCCGGTCCACATTTACTCCTGTAAACGTTACGGCTTTCCCGGTCGGACGGATACCCATCCACCAACCGATATGGATCCCTCTTGCAGTAATGCAGGAAACAACCCACTCTCCCTCCGCAATCTGTCGATCGACCTTAATCTTCAGATCTCCATAGGTTTGACGGACTCCCTGAATGTGATCGCGGGCTCCTTCAATTCCTAAGGGGTATCGTTTCCCTTCATGGACTTCCGTATATTCCGGTGAAAGGAAATCCCTCAGCCTTTCGACGGACCCTGTACTTACCACTTCCTCATAATAATGACGAACTACAGCTTTGTTATTATTGCTCGACATCGCGGACCTCCATCATGATTTTCCCCAAATGTTTCGCCGGTCCTGTCACGGGGAGAATCATCGGACAAAGTAATAAACGAGGGCAATCAATACAACAATTACAAGAATGGTAAGGAGAGAACATCCCAGAAGGGTGTCGGATCGGTCTTTTCGATCAAAGACACGGATCACTTCTGAAAATTCACCTATCGCTCGTGAAGTTTCAGGAGTACGGTCTAGAATTCTGAGTTTGGCCGTGATGGCCCTCAGCCTGTCCACGGCTGCATGGGTTTCCTGGGTGGCCGAGAAGGCAAGATTGACCAGGGGGATACATTTCACCCCGGCTTCAATCAGGGCCCCGGCATCCTCCGGGATATAACCTGCCGTCAGGAGGGCCACCCTTCGTTCAGACTCGGCCTCAGACAGGGCGGCATGAAGCTGATCCAGAGCGATCATCTGGTCGGACAGGGTGGGTGAAGGGTCGAACGAGGTTCCGCAAAAAGGACAGATATGCCCTTTTAGAGGAGCACCGCAGTTTTCACAATTGGATTGAAGATCCATCATCGGTTCTCCTTTTCTTCCGTGCGGCTCGAGGTTTGATCTGGATCCACCAAAATTATAACTGATCCCCTTTCATTTCAGGATAATGGAAACCAGGAAATAGACCCCCAGTACGGCCAGAACGACAGAAGCCGCAAGCAGAAGCCCAAGACGAACCCGTGGATGGATGGTCGATGTCATGCCTATGAATAGGATAAGGGACGCAAGACAGATAACGATGACCGAGTAAAAGGCTCCAATTAATGCAACCGCATAAAGGGGTGACTGAGACCATGCCTGGAGGGCTAACGGACCAAGGACCAGGCTCCACCCAATATACGGGCCTGGATTCACCAGATTGACCCCTACCGCCTGAAGGAATGTGCGGGTTGGATGCCGGGAGGCATCCATGTCACCCAGGCGGGCATGCCGCCACTCCAGAAAGGTCTTCACAGCCAGAAAGAGCAAAACAACACCGCCGGCTCCCCGAAGAACAGCCTCGAAGCCGCCGGGGACGTGATGCAGGAGAAAGAGCATGAGACAGGCAATGGGGATATCACTGATGAGGGGAGCAAAAGCCGCCGGAAGCGTACGTTTCCATCCGTCCGCTGCAACACGGGAGAGGAGGAACGCATTCAGAGGACCCGGCTGAACTGCCGCGGCAAAGGCAAACCCTCCCCCTATGAGAACGTATTTAATCCACATGTGAGCTGTAGATCGTAATTTCGGACCCGGCCATTATTCAATCCTGTGAGTATCAGAGATTTCATCAGCATTCGTAACGCACACATCCAGATCGTGAATAATACCGTCCTCAATCTTATAGATCCAGCCGTGAACCGCCAGTTTCTGACCCGCTTTCCAGGCATTCTGGACAATGGTCGTATGGCAGACATTGGCCACCTGTTCGCGGACATTCAGCTCACAAAGGAGACTGACTCGACCTTCGATATCTTCAATTGCACCAATCTTGTCCTGATGGTACCGATAGACATCCTTCAGGTGGCGAAGCCAGTTGTCAATCAATCCATGTTCCTGGGCTTCCATGGCCGCCTTCACTCCCCCGCATCCGTAATGGCCGCAGACAATTACATGTTGGACTTTCAGGACTTCGACCGCGTATTGAATCACAGAGAGACAGTTAAGATCCGTATGGATGACCAGATTCGCGATATTACGATGGACAAAGATCTCTCCCGGAGGCAGATCCACAATCTCGTTGGCGGGCACCCTGCTGTCGGAACATCCAATCCAGAGATATTCAGGACTCTGCTGTCTGCTGAGTTGCGAAAAGAAGCCCGGATGGTTTTCCTCAACCCGTTTCGCCCAGCGCCGGTTGTTATCAAAGAGATGACGAAGCACACGCATAATGTTGAACCTATCTTACCCTATCGAGCATCACAGGTGGAAAATTTTGCGTAGATATCGTCACTGACTTCGATGGGTTTCAGAGTTTCGGCATGAATCGGACACCAGGTCGTCAGAGCAGTGGCCAGGATTTTCCCGTCCCTTTTTCTGAGTAGTTCCGTGTGCCGTTCAAATCCTCTTCTTGTGACGCCCCCCACCCAGGTCCGCGCGACAATGGTATCTTCCGGAAGTGCAGGCCTTCGGTAATCGATCTCATGCCGCGCCACGACCCAGAGCAGGGCCCGCTTTTCACTCTCTGAAGCCAGCGCATTCCAGTGGGCCACCGCCGCGTCCTGCACCCAGCGCAGGTAGACCACATTGTTGACATGGCCCAGACGATCGATATCCTCTGGTTGAATTGTAATTTCGATTTCATAGGGTAAACGGGATCGGTTTGAACTCATAGACGACATGATACCTCGATCCATCCATAATATTAAAAATTGCGAATCAGGGACTTCTTCAGCAGGTTTTTTCCGATCCGATCAACCGGGATTTTCAGAGGAACCGGTCACAGACTCCATGAGTTCCCGCGGATATTCCTGCAGCACCTTTACAATTTCGGGATCACCATCCGAAACAAGGATGGCCTTTAACCTTTCCCTTACAGAAGCATCATGCAGCATGTTCCATAGGAACTCATAGGATCGGGCCGATTCCAGATCCTGTTCTGTTATGGTGCAGAGCGTTGGATCCTCCATAAAGGTGCGATCAAGTTTTCCTTCCAGAAAATCGCGATTAATGATGATCCTGAAGGAAACAAGGTTTTCTTCCGGATTGTGTTTTGCATATTCATAGATGTACTCGATGACGGTACCCACAAGCCGATCCAGACTTCCGTCTGTAAAATTCAGCGTCCTCGTAACCACCTCATCCGGTTTGTTTTGAGAGGGCTGTTCTTTCTTATTACAGGAGAAACTAAAGAGAACAACCACAATAAGCAGGAAAGGGAATCTCTTGACCATAGCAACCTCCGCGGATTGAACATCCATCCTCCACCTGCTTATACTGTAATACAAACAACCGGAAAAACAAACCTTTTCCCGTCGATTCCTTTACTATTCTCCGTACACAAAGACCGTGAAGCGGGTATACAGACCCAGGAAACCTTTTGTTTCGTAATCCACATGATGAATGGCCGTAATCCCGGCTTTCTTGGCAGCCGCGTCAATCGAGCAATCTCCCACGGCAATGAGACCCAGGAAAGATTCGCACGTACTTTCCCCGGTTTTCAGGGTCCCCTGTACGTCATTTGCTGTGGCGGACACAGGCGCTTTGACATCGGTGTAGACGACACCTGTTACAGGAGCCACACCATATGCACAGGAAATGAGGAGGGAAAGGGAAAACAGCAGGGCCAGCAAGAACAATGCACGAAGTTTCATTTGAATTTCCTTTCTGCCTGACTGTCATACCGGACAATCTCGGCTCAGTGAAGTAGGTTTGCAGGATCCATGCCAGGTTTTTAAGCACAAATATTTGATTACACAGTGGGATCGTTCCAGTAGATGTCTTTTCAAGAGGACAGATCGAACATAAGATGTCCCTAATGACTTAAAAAATTCATGCAAATTTGATCAGCAGGGCCAGCCCTCCAAAAACAATCACAAGAAAAAGAAAATAGAGCAGAATACTTGCCCATCGGGGAAGAGCCAGAACATGGTTATTGACCAGCATCTCGTAGGGGCGTCTCACGGGTGGAACCGTCCTGGACTGATCGCTCGACCACACCCAGTGCACACCATTTTCCGCGCCGCAGATGTACCAGGTGCCACTGTCATCCGTATACTGACAGTGAGCTTTCAGGTAGACGGGACGAATATTGATTTTCGGGAACGGAGATCGAAGGAGCATCCCGATCATGGTCATCTCTTTCAGGGTACCCCCCTCTTTCTCAATCGTTTCCCGAACGTACTTTCGTAATGCCCGGTATCGTTTCGTCCAGTTCTTCAGTTCCGACACCGCAACATACAGGGTGGGATCCATACTCTTTAAACCTCTGGAAAATAAAAAACCATGCTTTTCCATTTGATCATATCAGATTCGCTTTCTATCTATGGAAAGGTGCCGTAATAGAAAGGGCCGCCCAAAAACAGCAATGAGCACCAGAGGAACCAGGCAGAGAAGGGCGACGGGTTCAACCCGGATCATTCGTACAATCAGACCGAGTGTTGAAGCGGCACCGGCCAACAGGCCGAAACCTGTCACAGTACGGGATCCTGCGCGTTCAAAAAATGCAAGGCCGCTAACCACGGTAAACGTGAAAAGGAATGCAAGACTGGCTGTTTCGACCAGGGTAGCCAGGGATCCAAACACCGCAAGGATAGCCGCCGCACTTCCCATGATAATGATGGCCCGATCCGGGACACCCCTCCGGTTCCGATGCTCCAGTGACATCGGAAGTTCCCCACCCTCCGCCACTTCGTGGGCCAGGCGGGCTGTGGCAAAGAGCGTGGAATTAATTGCAGAACCCGTGGAAAACGCAGCACCTATCGTGACAAGAATCAGTCCCGGAATTCCCAGGATTTTCCGACCGGCTACTGCAAGAGCAACTTCCTCATGCTGGACAACCTGATCGGCCCCGATCAACATCGTAGTCCCCAGTGTGACCGCGATATAGACACCAATCACCACGACGATGGCAGAAAGCACGGCTCTCGGCAATGTCTTTCTGGGTGATTTGATATCCTCATAGTCATATGCCAAGAGCTGAAAACCCTCATAGGCCATGAAAACAGAGGCCGCACCAAAGAGTGCCGCTCCAAATCCAGAATCCGGTACACCCTTTGACAGCATGGGAATATCCCACTGAGCCAGACCCCAACAGGAAAGACCTACCAGGACGATTAGCTTAAACCAGACTAAAAATACTTCCACATCCCCCGCCTCACCCACTCCCCGCAGGTTTAAACCAATGAAAAGAACGAGAATTGCGAGGGCCGCCGCCCTTGGGAACCAGGGACCCAGACCTACGACATTTCCAAGGTATTGCCCGAAGGTAAAGGCATAGACCGAATTGGTCAGGATATACCCGATAATCAGAACCCAGGAAAGACTGCCGGCAAATCCCTCTGCATTAATTTCCCGAAGAAAGGTAAAGGCTCCTCCCCCCTCTCCATAATAGTCTGAAAGCTTTACATAGCTGTACCCCGCCGCCAGGGCTACCAGGCCTGCCGCCAAAAAACTCAACCAGGCCAACGCTCCGGCGATATGAATGACAACTCCCAGCGTGGAGAAGATTCCCCCTCCCACCATACCTCCCACAGCCATGGACCATGTAGCAGTAAACCCAAGCTTATCCGAAGAACGATTCATCACCCTGTGAACCCGATGGAACGATTACGATAGAATCTCATGATAACCAGTATAACCCCTGTTTCACGCTTCGAATTGCACATCACGCAAAGTCAGGGCAGGATTGGCGATGATTGGCCCTGTGTCAGGAACGATTCATCTATCTCCATTAATTTGAACATATTCCTTGTATAACGTGCGCAATCCATGGTGAGACCACCATGGAAGCCATCCAGGGAGCATCAACCTTCCCCGGAAGAGGTTGAAGTCGGATAGGAGACGTTCCCAGGAATATCCTGCTACGAATCGTCCGAATAAATTTCGAAGATAAGCGTGAGAACCGCCCACATCAGTCCGACAAAAAAAGATCATGTGTGGCAGTGACCCTGATCCATCCCACAAAGAATGTTGCAATGGCGACATTCAGAATGGATCCAGTTCCGACACCGCAACGTACAGGGTGGGATCCATGAATATCACCTCCAATGCCGTCGAAAAACTTGAAATAGTAATGGGGTATAGCAGAATGATTTTTCATTTTCGGAATTCTTCTCCCGAAGAGGAACCCGCCGGCTTTAATTGTTTCCCGTCCAACGATTCATTTGGCGTTACATTTTGCAGCCATTGAATCATTTTATTCAGATATTCCGGATGCACCTTCCAGCTTATCCGTCTCCTTCTCTCCTTTTCACAGCCCGTCTGCGAGGGAACCATGTCATGATCGACACCGGGAAAGAGGATGACCTCTGAGGTCGGGTTACCCGCATTTTCAATAGCGTTCAGATAGGCTTTCACACCCTGATGCGGGTCTACGTTTGTATCCAGCTCTCCAAAAAACGCCAGCACGGGAATGTTTACCTTCTCCATGATCGGTACAGGATCAAAATAACTATCCCCTTCTTTGCTCCTGGGAGTCCACCGATCCTTTGGTAAAATGCCGGCCATAAAACCAATGTCCTTCACAACCGGAAAGCGTTCAAGAAGCTCTGCGCCATTCGAGACATAGGCTTCATAGTCTGGAGCACGCAAGACTTCCAACACCAGGGCATCCGCTTCCTGTGACTCTTTCTTACTGTACCCCTCACACTGAATCTGCCTGCCCATATAATAGGCGGTCTGCTGAATACTATCTTCACCCGGAGAGCCCACAAGGATTACGAAGGATAGATCTATTCCATCCTTGAGGGTATACGCCAGGACATACCCACCCTGGCTGACTCCCCATGCTCCGATCCTGTCCTTATCGATCGAAGGTTGATTTCGCAATAGAGATACCGCATCCCGCACGATCCCAGCGCGCTCGCAAAATACGCCACCTTCATGAAAAGATCCTGTAGACTTCCCCGATCCCGGCTTGTCCCAGATCAACGTGGCGAATCCTGCCTGAACGAATCTATTTCTCATCTCCCGGTAGTAATCCTTCGTTCCCCTTCCATCCCCGTGGACAATGATGATTGCGGGATGTTTCCCCTCGCCTTCGGGGAGCTGGAGATTGCCCACGAGGGTAAATGCCCCCGAAGAAAAGGTAATGGTTCGGGAAGACTGGGATGAAACGAGTTTTGATGGGCAGGCAACCATCCATGGGAATGCCAGGAGCAGGATGAGACAGGGCAGATGTAACGAATGTCTGGTACATACTTGGATCATCAGTGATTTCCTATGAATGACCAAGCCACCAGCCAATAAAAACAAGAATGACACACAACAGGGCAATCCCGGTGACAAGGTACATCCGAAACTGGCGTGTCTCGAGCTCCCGTGCTTCATCCAGATAGAAACGGCCTTCCTGCAACTCCACGAATACCCCTCTATGTCTCAGCATTTCAAAGAGAGGGCTCTTCGTAACGCCAATCTCTGCCAGGGTTCGTGCTGACTCCGGGGAAAGGGCTCCCACGGACCGAAAAACCTTGATCATTTTCTTCCGTTTCCTCGAAATGACCGCAGCAGCCACAGGTGCAAAAGATGTCGAAGGAATCATGACTATCTCCCGATGCAAACAGATTGAACATGAATAAAGCCACTTCCATCATGTATTTCTAAGCATGGTATACGCCAGACACCCGGGGAAAATTCACTTTCAAACAGACCGTTTGATCCACTTGATTCACCAGTACCCTCGATTCCGGACGTCTTTCAAATAGATTGTAACAGACGCGGAGCACCGACTATCCCAAAATGTCCGGATTGTGACTGATCCGGCATCCGGTATAATCCAGAGGATGCTCACAGCTGGATATATAAGCCCTGGACAGCGACAGATTCCGATCGTTCCCTGTATCTTCTTTCTGTGCGGGACTTTAGCATTTTCACTCGTGATGCATGGTGAGGCCCGTTTTGAGCAATTCTCAGTTGAACACGGCCTCTCTCAGGCCACGGTCAATTGCATTTTTCAGGACAGCAGGGGTTTTTTGTGGTTCGGTACGAGCGATGGCTTGAACCGGTACGATGGATATGTCTTTAAGGTTTTCAAAAAGAACCCCGATGATCCCAATACAATTTCGGGAGACTACATCAACTGGATCGGGGAAGATAAGCAGGGATCCATCTGGGTCTATTCTGAGGGAGGCCTGGATTCTCTGGATCCCTTCCGGTTTCAATGGTCACATTTTGCTGATGACGTGGGAATTCACAATTCCAAGGAGCAGAAGAAGCTCCGGGCCGCCTATCTTGGACCGGATAAGGCATTCTGGATCATTGGTGAAAGGAATGAACTCTTTCGATTCGATCCCGAATCATGCTCTCTTCAACGGCAAAGTACGGGGCCGATGGAATCAAAGTCCGACGTTCTGCCTGAAATTCTCTCCATATCTCAAGATCGCAACGGAGAATTATGGATTTGCACGGGGGCAGGCCTGTATTCCTTTGATATTCAAAAAAATGTTTGGCGACAATCGGAAACCATGTTCCATAACTCCAAACATGGTGATCTTCCGAAAACCTATTTTGTCTACGAAGACAGGGAGGGCATTCTCTGGGCGGGAACCAATGTGGGAATCTGGCGAAAGGATTTTTTGAAAGGCACGTGGGTCCTCCTGGAAGTCCCCGAAAATCTGCGCACTCTACTACAGGCACCCGTCCTGAATTCCATCCTGAGAGACATCACCGGGAACCTCTGGTTTGCAACGTCAAAGGGCCTGATTCGTCTTGACCTCCTGAAGGGAAAATGGCAAAGGTGGACCCATGATCCTGCAAATCCAAAAGGTCTCGGGATCGATGCCCTCTCAATCCTCTTTGAAGACGATGCAGGCCTTCTCTGGATCGGTACGGAGGGAGCCGGCGTGCAGAAGTATAATCCGAATCGTGAAAGGTGGAACCATGTGTACCGTGAAGCAGGCACGGATAATACCCTTTCCAATGATGCCGTATTTTCCTTTCTCGAAGATCGGGAAGGAAAAATCTGGGTGGGATCCTGGGGCGGGTTAGACTGTTGGGATCGGGAGAAGGATGTCTGGACTCACTACACACACGATACCAACAACATCAATTCCCTGAGCGTGAATCCCGTCATGGCACTCTACCAGGATCAGGACGGAATGCTGTGGGTAGGAACGTATGGCGGAGGACTTAATCAATTCAATCCAAAAAGAAACACATGGAAACATTTCCGTCACGATCCTGAAAACTCCAACTCTCCGGGACATGATATTATCTCCTGTCTTCAGGAAGACAGCAGGGGCAACTTCTGGGTCGGAAGCGATCGCGGCGGGTTGCATCGACTGGACAGGAAAACCCTGCGCTGGAAACGGTACCTTTATGTTGATCAACCAACCAACGCACCGGGGAAAAATCGAGTTAAAACCTTATTTGAAGATCACGACCAGTATCTGTGGATTGGTACATGGGGCGGTGGTCTGGGAAGGTTTGATCCTGAAACAGAAACGTACGTCTGGTACGAAACGAATCCTGATGATCCAAAGAGTCTCCGGGATATGGCCGTTCGCGCAATCCATGAAGACGCCAGGGGACGCCTCTGGGTCGCAACGGCCAAGGGACTCTCGCTTCTCGACCGTGAAACCGGTAAATTTTCACACTTCACAACCGCTCAGGGCCTACCCAATGATTTCATTTACGGGATCCTCGAAGACATAAAGGGTCGTCTGTGGATCAGCACGAATCTGGGTCTTTCATGCTTCGATCCCGATGCTGGCACCTTTAAAAATTACGATATCAATGACGGTCTCCAGAGTAACGAATTCAATGCAGGCGCTTATTACCGAAGCCCGGAAGGGGAGATGTTTTTCGGAGGGATCCACGGTTTTAACGCTTTTCACCCGGAACAAATTGAAGACAACCCCCATATCCCTTCCGTCAATATAACTTCTTTCAAGAGTTATGATCGTGTCGTGCCTCTGGAATCCGAAATCGTGGATCCACTTCTACTCTCCTATCGTGACAACTACCTCTCCTTTGATTTTATCTCTCTGGATTTCACCAATCCAAGCAAGAACCAGTATGCCTACAAGCTGGAGGGGTTTGACAAAGACTGGATTCCCTGCGGAACCCGTCGCTTTGTTTCGTATACCAATCTTCCCGGAAACCGATATATCTTTCGTGTCCGGGGATCCAACAACGACGGGGTCTGGAACGAAGAGGGAGCTTCGCTTCCATTCATCCTTCCTCCTCCTCCCTGGAAGACATGGTGGGCCTACGTTATGTATGGGCTTATCGCCCTCACTTCCATTGCAGCTTATGTAAGAATCAAGACTCGCACCCAGGCCCTCAAGCTAGAAGCAAGAGAACGGGAACTGAAACAGGAACGCACGGTTTCGGAGAAACTGCGAACTCTGGACCGACTCAAGGACGAGTTTCTGGCGAATACATCTCATGAGCTTCGGACCCCTTTAAATGGAATTGTAGGACTGACCGAATCTCTCATCGACGGAGCCACGGGCCCCTTGCCGGAAGAGACGGTGCGGAACCTGTCCATGGTTGCAGCCGCAGGAAAGCGTCTGACCTTTCTTGTAAATGACCTTCTGGACTTTTCGCGTCTTAAGAACAGGGACCTCGCCCTTGAACATCGTCCCGTTGACCTGCGCACTCTGACCGATCTCGTTTTTGTTCTGCTTCGCCCGCTGGCCGGGCAGAAGGGTCTCACGTTAATTAATGATATCCCCGTCGATGTTCCTTTCGTCCTTGGTGATGAAAATCGGCTTCAACAAATCCTTTACAACCTTGCAGGGAACGGCGTGAAGTTCACCGATAAAGGGGAAGTTCGGGTTACGGCCACCATTCAGGACGGTTTTCTCCAGGTTTCCGTATCCGATACCGGGATTGGAATCCCGGAGGAGAAGCTGGAAGAGATCTTCACTCCCTTTGAACAGGTGGATGGTTCGGCGGCCCGGCGTCAGGGGGGAACCGGCCTTGGCCTGTCCATTTCCCGGAAACTTGTTGAACTTCACGGAGGAACGATTCGCGTCGAATCCCGCACAGACATGGGATCGACTTTCATATTCACTCTTCCCCTGGCAACCATGGAAAATTCGGAATCGTTCTCTAACGCCATCACACCCGAACCCCCGGCTCAGGACAGGATCAACCGGATGCGGGATTCCCTGGAGGTCGATTCCGCAAGTTACGCACGAGAGACCAGTGAAATTGTTCCAGCGGCACGAACTACGGAGGAACTTGCCCCCACTCATGGGGATGAGCCAATCAGAGTATTGCTTGTGGATGATGAACCTGTGAACCTCCAGGTATTGGCCAACCAGCTCTCTCTCCAACATTATGTTGTAACCCAGGCTCTCAACGGTCCTGAAGCCCTTCGGCTCATGGAAGACGGCCCGCGGTTTGACCTGATTCTTCTGGACATCATGATGCCCAAAATGTCGGGCTATGAAGTCTCACGGAAGATAAGGGAAAATTATCCTGCCCATCTACTCCCCATAATTATGCTTACCGCAAAAAACCAGGTCAGCGACCTGGTGGAGGGTCTTTCTGCGGGAGCTAACGATTACATTGCAAAACCCTTCTCCAAACATGAGCTCCTTGCCCGAATTAAAACCCATCTGCACCTTTCAAAAATCTCGACAGCATATGGCCGATTCGTCCCCATTGAATTTCTCGAGCACCTCGAAAAGGAAAGCATCCTGGATGTCCGTCTAGGAGATCAGGTCAAGAAGGATATGACCATTCTCTTTTCGGATATACGCTCCTTTACATCACTCTCCGAAAAGATGACCCCCGAGGAGAATTTCCGTTTTATCAATGACTTTCTGGAACGCATGGAGCCCGTCATTACAACCCATGAAGGATTTATCGACAAGTATATTGGGGATGCGATCATGGCCCTCTTTGACCGGACCCCTGACGATGCCGTTCGCGCAGGAATTACGATGCTGGAAACGTTAAAGACCTTCAACGCAGAACGCGCTTCTCATGGATTGGATCCTGTTTCCATTGGCATCGGGATCAACACCGGTTCTATGATGCTGGGAACAGTTGGGGGGCCCAACCGGATGGACAGCACGGTGATCAGCGATGCCGTAAACCTGGCCTCCCGCATTGAAGGATTGACCAAAAGCTTTAATGTGCCTCTTTTAATCTCCCACCAGGCATTTGGCGCTCTCCAGAATTCCGGAGAATTTTTCATCCGTCAGGTAGGAAAGACTCAGGTGAAGGGTAAGGTCGAACCCGTTACAGTGTACGAGGTCTTTAATGCGGACCCGGAATCCATGAAGAAAGCAAAAGAGGATACGCGAACCCTCTTTGAAGAAGCGCTTGTGCACTATTTTAATTCTGACTTTGAGAATGCCGCAGCTCTATTTGCACAATGCCTCCAGCATGCTCCGGAGGACAACCCCGCCGCCAGCTACCTGAAACTCTGCCGCTCTGAATTCCCAGATTGACACTATCCGTTTTGTAATGGAATTACCCCTATGGTGAGATCAGAGGATTGAATTCCTTCCACTTTATTTTTTTCGGAGAAGCCGATTGTCGATGAGGTAGAAGGGAATCAGAAGAGACAGATAGGTAAAAAATCTTACGGATCGTAATGGGCATGATAAAGATGGAAATATTGAGCGCCCTCGACAGGAAAACAGACTCCAGCGATGAAAGCGAGCGTGGTTTCAGATCGGGAAAAGACCGAAAGAAGCGGGCCCATTCTTATGGTACGACCCACGAAAAAGGATGTAATTCCAGGCCGGGGTCACGATATCAAGAACGTAACTGCTCCTGAATCCCCGCTGAGTCCGATACAACCCAGAATCAGGATGGAGATTGTCCAGACAACTCTCGCTTCGAACCGTGGAGTACCAGGCTGACCCTGATTACAAGCCATCATGATGGATTACTCATGGTTGAAAGGAACGAGAGTTCCATCGGGGACCTGGAGTACACACGGATTCAGAGTAAGGGAGAGGTAATCGACCAGGGCAAACCATTCCGGAGGAGGCCACATCGGATCTTCGGGGGAAAACCCCTTCCGGGGATCGATGGAAACGGTTATGCTTTCTTCTCCAGGACGATGCAGGATGATGTGCTCCGTCATGGCGTCTTCCCGTCCCAGGGCACGATACTGGTGATACACCGGCGGTGGATTTGTGTTGAGCCAGGCGAGGATTAACCTTCGCAGTTTTGCGGTCTCCTGCACAGACAATACTGCAGGCTCCCGCCTGGCCAGTTCCTGACGGTAGATCCCTACGCTTGAAGACAACATTGGGTTCGGCTGGGAAGCACTCTTCATTATGCTTCTCATCTCTCGCGTGGAAAGGTCTGCTTCGATCATCATGGCTGACGTATGAATGTATCCCGCACCCGGACTCACCCCGGTCCAGGTATAGTAAACGATGCGGAACGTGTCCGTTTCTTCTGACGCCGAAGTGGGCACAGGATTTCCACATCCCACGCAGAACATTACAATCGTACACACCAAAAGAAATCTAACGATGGTTCTCCTCTCTTTCACCCTTTCAGGAAACCCCTATCAAAGAAAAAAAGAGAACAAGGATAATGAAGATGTCAAAAAATGACCACCCTGTCAATGTTTCTCCTCAGGCGGAATATAAAGAGCCTCTTTTCTGGTAAATACGGAGCTGTTCTCTCTATCCACCATTTTGGAGAAATCGGCATCCCGGAAAAAGGCGGCAATCGATTCAGAATCCGCAGAAATAATAGGATCCTTGAGACCCTTGTCCGATGTATTTCTGCCCGTAAGCTTCTTTTTCGTGACGGCTTCGGCAAAATAGTCGGGTTCGAGATGATTCAGCGTAAGGGTGTCTTTCGAGATTTCATAGTGAAGGATGATATAGCACGAGTCATTTGAGAAATCCGTCAGACCCGAGACCTGCCTTGTGTGCTCACCCATCTTCATGCACAGGTAGGTGTGGCCTTTGATCTTTGCCGTAAACCCCTCCGCCAGCATGATGTTTTTATTTTCGATATAGGGCTGATAGCTGAAGTTTTCGAGGCTCAGAACCTGCATCACACCGGGCTGATCGGGAAAGAAGAAGAGCTGCACATCTCCTTCCTTCAGTATCCAGCTGCCCAGAAGTGCCGGATCCACAGAAAATTCCGTATCCTTTGGCAGAGGATTTTCGAACACCGGAATGCAGGACAGGGCACAAACGGACAGGAACAGGACCAGGAAAAGGCGTTGGATACGTTTCATTGCGCATGACCCCCTCGTTCCTAAGATTCTTTTGACTCATTCTACTATTGATCCATCTCCCGAGCAGAGTGGAGAACACCTTCCGGTGAACGCTCCGAGCGATCTACTCTTCCCGCTTCATCTCACCCTTCAGATATGAGGTTAAGGCTCCTCCAGGCGGAGCGAAGAAAAACTCCACGGATAATTTCCCGTCTTTGGTTAATTCATAGACAAGTCTAAAGTGGGGTTCACTCTCCGCATTTTCACTGTCGAGCATTACATGGTTACCCGTATCGGAGGAGGATACCTTGTAGTGGATCAAGTGGCCTTCATTATCAAAATAGATGGCCTTAACATTCGTATCCCCGGATTGAGGATAAAAGACAAGAAGATCCTCGTGCACCCTTCCCTTGGAATCCTCCTCCTTCGGTGCATATCTCGCCACATTTTTTCTTACAATAATATTCTTGTCTAACTCATACGAGAACGATGTAATACCCGATACAGCTTCACCTGGTTTTCCGGATCCCGTACCGGACCATTTCCCCATAAGGAACTGAAACGGTTTCCAGACATCATGTTCCTGTGAAAGGACGGTCACCGGAAACAGAAGAAAAACAATGATTGTAGAAACCGCACTCCTTAGGATGGCGTTTTTTCTCATGCATCTCTCCTTATACATGTTCAGGTTCCCGGCTGAGGTATTCACCTATTTATGCTCATTGGGTTTTGAAGATTCTACCTGCGGATATCCCACAGTCTGGGAGAGAATGACTCGATAATCCTCTGACAGGTTCAAAGCTTTTGCCAGAGCTTCCCGGTCGATGGAACCGCGCACCACGGCCCTCAATCCCTCCGATGCGCAGTACAAATATACATTCTGGCAGATAAAGCCCGTGTCCGCGGCAGAGTAGAGATCCTGATCTTCAGGCTTTGAACCGGCCATTTTCGACCGATCCGCCACGTAGACAAGATTCATGGGAGCCGTCGCAACAAAATCCTGCACGCCTGCCAGTTTTCGAATATCCCCTGCTTTGATGTATTTCAGAATGTTGGGTTTGGCTTCATACTGATAAACTCCTTCTTCTAGAAAGACAAAAATTTCCACTTCCTGCCAATTTCTGGCGGATGGAGCGGTCCGTTTCCCGGTATCGGGTCGATTCACTCCAAATGCCGCCCAGAGAAGATTGGACATGACCTGGAGAGGAAGCTTCTCTGGACTGAAGTTCCTGGTGGAGTGCCGTTCCTTGAGCACCTGCATAAGCGGCTTTCCTCCCTCCATCTGCGGAGCGGGCAGTTGGATATCCTTTAACTCCGTCGTCTCACCCCATACTGTCAGGGAGAACAGGAACATCAGCACGGCGCAAAACCCCGTTTTCACATTTGCCATTCCGTCACCTCCACCGAACCTCGGGATGTTAATTCCCAAATTCTTATTACTTCGCTTGTTTCAGCTCGATCGGTTTCGCTTTTATCCGACTATGCCACACATTGAACCGTTCACCCCAGAAGGCATCGACTTCATACGTTGCCTCCACACCGTCACAGTCACCGCGTACGATCTGGTAGGGATTAAGCATGGCAATCTCTCCAGATTTCAATGTCACGGGACTGAGATCGTAGAGACTGGGAACAAGCTGATTGGTACCATATCGGCCCCTGGTATACGAAAAATTGAAGTGACATATTTTCTTCCCGCTGTCCGTGTGATCCCCGCCAGAATAGAGGATGCCCCGCGTCAGAACGGTCACGTCCCCATCGGTGTGGTTCTCGAGATAGAAATGAATGCTTCTCGCTCCACTCCCGTCCGTCCGTGGAGAAAGGTCCAACCGTAACTCCAGGTCTCCTGCCGCGAGCGTGGCAGCTATTCCGACCAGGATCAAAAAGAATATTTTCCGAACCATGTCACATTCCTTTTCGAATTTACTCCTTAATCACATCCCATACGTTTTCTTGTGCTTTCCATCCAGATCATAGGTTACATATCCCGTCTTCCTGCGGGACATCACGTAAATGGACCACATGGGAGACTTGCAAAACACACCACGGCTCAAAATGATATGGGAAATTTTTCCGCCTTCTATGCCGAGTCTCTTCTTAGCGTCCTCGGCCAGCCGGGGAACAACAGAAAAATCCACCGACTTCAGATCGAACCCCTTCTTGCACGTCACGGTGAAGGTCTGGAGCGGTTCAGGATCCTTCAATACTCCACCCAGGTAGGAGTATCGATCGAAGTTCTCCCTGTTTCCTGTATCCTGTGCATCCAGGATCGCGTAATCGGGATAGATTGCAAGCTGAATCAGGTTGAAAGGCTTGCCGATACCCTGCAGAAAGAGATTTTTCAGTGGTGAAGCATCCGTGAAAAAATTTGCACCTTTTGGAATTTCCGGCTTCCTTTCAGCCATCCGGGGTATAAAGGGGACGGCGGAAAATGTGACCTTGAACTCATACGACTGCTCTTTGAAGGTCTGGGGCAGGGAACTGTATAGCGTTCCAGAAATACGGTCTTTCCCCACCTTTTCCGGGTTGAACTTCAAATCACTGCACAGGTAACATCCAATTTTGAGGTCATCGTGCACCCATGACCAGTTGTAGGGTTCCAGGTCTGCTCCAATAATCACATGGAGCCCGTGCGCCCCGGACATCTGCAGGACGTCATAGAGCGTAGTATCTTCCGCCAGAAGCTTATCGTCCACCTTCTCATCCGTAACCAGGCAGGCATACTCAGGCTTTCCCTCATCATTGACATATTCCTTCATATAGGCATGATGAAATTCGAACGATTTCCCATCCACTGTGAAGGTGCCCACAGCCTTTCCATCCCCCACACCGAACGATCCGTCCGGCTTCGTTCCTAGATGACGGTCCGAGATTTCCCAGAGAGTCGCAAGGAAATCAGCTGAGAAATAGTACGTGTCATCATCGAAGGAGCTCTTCGCCGGTTCGCTCATCCCGACATGACCCGCAATCTGGACAGGCCCGAATCGGGTCGCCGTAAAATCGACCGTGCCCGCGATCGAAATGTAATTGTTTGTAAACCCGGAATGGTGGAGCATCGCCCCGTTGACCATTCTGTGGCGGTCGATTGTCAGATCAATGTAGTGCAGGGCCCCTTCCTTTACCTTTTCCATGATGGAATAATCATCCGGAGCGATCGGAGCATCGATCAGACGAACGCTCAGTGCCGGATACTCGGGTTCAAAGGAATCCTGAACCCGTTCGACATAGGCATGGGTCAGATGCGCCGTAACCCCGTTCACCGTAAAATCCCCTTTTGCCATGTCGTTTTTCGCCAGGCTCCTATCTTCAGTAGGTGTAAATGTAACGTCCCAGTCAAAATCCCACGATTCCCGATCCACCCTCAAAGAGCCATCCTTTCCCGGACTCATCGTGACTTTTCCCTTTCCCACCTTGCCATCCCGAATCCTATTCCCACGGACGAGGAGTATGGCCTCATCTCCCTCCATCTGGACGTTTGTGACTTCGACCTTTTGGACCTCTTTCCTGGATTCAAAGATCCTGTTAAACCATTCCTCCCGGGCCGCGGGTTGCAGTTCTGACAAAAAGGACCCCGCCTGGTCAGGAAGGAAGGGAAGGACATTCTGGATATCTTTTCCTTTTTCCAAAGCCTTCCGGTACTTTAGATAGACCCTCTTGTAGTCTGATTCACTGGATCCGGCCAGAATAGTCATCGACACGAAAAGGACGACCAGTGCACTCAAAATATTAGTTATTCTTGATTGGTTCATTGCGCCATCTCCCTGAAGCGAATTTGTCTGAATCATTATCCCAAATTTATTCAGATCCTGGCAAACCCGCCAATTCTGAATCACGGAGGGGAAGACAGCTTCAGGGGTCAATCGTTTGAAGTTTTATTTTTTCTCTGGCAGCTCAGGGTACCGTCCCTGGCCCTGTCTCTCGATCATCCAGCCCGGATACTCCGGCGGAAGGGTACTGACCTTATCAAGCCGTGCCAGTTCCTCATTGGAGAGTTTCACATCCGGGGCAGCCAGATTGTCGGCAAGCTGTTCCTCGGTCTTGGCGCCAATAATGACACTGGTAACCACGGACTGGTGAAGAAGCCAGCTCAACGCGATCTGTGCCGGGGAGACACTGCGATCCGAAGCGATCTTCCGCATTACATCCACAACGTTGAACGCCCGTTCTTTATCCACGGGGGGAAAATCGAACGAGGCCCTTCTTGCGTTGTCCGGTCCCTCCCCATCGCGATGGAATTTTCCCGAAAGAAGGCCGCCGGCCAGCGGGCTCCACACCATCAGACCGAGCTTCTGGTCCTTCAGAAGAGGAACCAGTTCCCGTTCCAGATCCCGGCCGGCAACCGTGTAATAGGCCTGCAGGGTTTCAAAACGGTGGAGGTTAAGTTTGTCAGAAATCCAGAGCGCCTTCATCAGCTGCCAGGCGGCAAGGTTGGAACAGCCGAGATACCGCACCTTTCCGGAACGCACCAGGTCATCCAGGGCGCGCAGGGTCTCTTCCATGGGAGTAAGCTCGTCAAATCCGTGGATCTGGTAGAGATCGATGTAGTCCGTACCCAGGCGGAAAAGGCTGTCCTCCACGGATTTCATGATGTGTCCGCGGGACAGCCCCACCTCGTTGGCGCCCGGTCCCATCCGGCCCCGGACCTTTGTGGCAAGAACGATATCCTTCCGCCGCTTTCCCAGAGCCTTGCCCAGGATCTTTTCCGACTCCCCTTCGGAATAGATGTTCGCGGTGTCGATAAAATTGATCCCGGCATCCAGCACTCGCGCAATCAGACTGTCCGTGACACTCTGCGGCTGCTGACCGACGACCGTCCAGAATCCCTTCCCACCGAAGGTCATCGTACCGAAACAGAGTTCCGAAACCAGCAGACCCGTGTTACCAAGCCTGTTATATTTCATCGCAATACCTCCCTGTTCGCAGGATTATCATTCAGTTACGGCAGAACTTGCAAAGCAGTAAAAGCCTATAATTACTCAACGTATATCGCCCATTGAGTATTTCAACTTCAGGATAGCAGATACTATGGAGCCGATGAAAAGAGACGGCGCGCTGCCCGCAGCCCGCACTTCTGGTAGCGATGGTAGGCCTTAGCTGCAGCATCCAGGATTTCATCTTGCTCTTCGTTCTCGGCAAAGGATTCAATGACTGCTTTCAAAGTATAGGCTTCCGGCGCCATAAGGCCGGTCGTCAGCAAAACGGGAAACGATCCCCCTAGATTCAGGATTTCGATGAAATAGGGTTTGCTGGCACATGCGAAAACAACAGATCCCCGACTCCCTGCCTCCTCCCGGTTCTTTGGACGGGCTGGAGGATCGAAATCCATCAGTCCGTTGTGTCCCACAAAGGCGATCAGTGCGGCACCACCGCCCGCGTTCAGGTTGAGGACCTTTCCGTCAGGATCCGGCAAGGAGACCGTTTCCGAATGATCTCCCGCGGCAAAAAACAGAAACTGGCGGATGGCATCGGAGATAGATCGCCCGTCCCAGGCGTCGGCGACGATGTACACAGGAACAGAACGGCCGTTTCGCTGGAGAGTCCGCAGGAAGACAACTCGTTCAAGAATCTTCCTGGAATCCGGGGACTCTACCGGTAACGAACGGTAGGATGGGTCACGTTGGAAAAAGGTCCGGACACCGTACGCAGCCCCCCAATACAGGTTGCTTCCAGGATTTTGACCATCACCAAGGGACTTGGAAACCTTAACAATGCCCTGATTTTCGTTGTCGCACAGCGCGACAACCACATGGACAACGATGGGCTTTCCCTGCTCCAGATCCCGGTCCACCCTTACCTGGACGTCCGAATAACTGGAGCCGAATCCCTCACCATATCCAAGCAAGAGACAGGCGAAAAGAAACGAAACCCACTTCAAACGATAGATCACTATGAATACCATACCACGGTCATGAAACCGTGGCAGCATCCCTGTGGTTCAGGACTTTTTCTACCTGACGATTCCGGCATGAAGCATCATGTTGATCGTGAACCTGTCAAACCCTTTGGCCACCAGTTTCCGTGCGATCCGGCGGTTTCGCCTGAGGAACGCCTTCTCCAGACGGGCGGCATCCACTGGATCCTGGCTTGTCACATACATTCCTCCGAGAGCAGAAAGATACTGCCGCCTTCCACTCTCGTATAACCTTACATGCTCGTCATCCGTCATCCGATGGCAGGCATAGTAGTCCAGGTATTCCCCGAATCGATTTCGCCCAAATACATACTGAATCAGCCATCCCTCCTGCTGGATAAATCCCGATCGTCGCAATCGAAGATCTTCCTCTGGAAGCTCGAGCTTCCATCTTTTGAATTCTCTTTCAAAATTTCGTTTAATGTTTTCCATTTCGATTCCTCGTTTCGCTCAATCCCTGAAGGAAAAAAAGGTACCTGAATCACGGAAACCTTATATCCGAGGGAAAGGCCTCCGGGTGGCGCCCCATGACGCCATCCCTGCACTCTTCACAATAGAGGCCATGCTCCGTGCCGTCGTGGGTCCCCCGATGAATGTGGTCCACAACGCATTCCGGGAGAGAAAACCGTTTCCGACACTCGATCAGATCCAGGACGCAGTCGAAGTAAACCCACTCATTCACGTTGCTCCAGGCCTGCCCCCGGTACGTCTCCTTCATCCCCGCCTCGATCAGGGCCTGCTCCAGCGCGGAAAGGTGTTTACAGACCATGGCAGGTCCTTACCTGGCCGCCAGCACTGTAATGGTTTCCTTCCGGTACGGAATCGGCAAAGAAGGCGATTTTGACCAGAGCCATGTCGAGGCCCGGCACAATCCGTCTCTTTTCCCAGGAAAGTTCCCGCCAGAAATATTTAAAGGTCTCCCGGGCTCTCTGATTCGCCTTCACCATTTCCGGATCCGTTTCATCAAACATATAGACATTTTCCATATCGCACATGTAAGCCTCCTTAAAGCTTGCGCGTCAAAAACCTCATTAAGGGATTCAAGGCTCCTTGGTGCAAAAGCAACTGCAAATCATTGCACATGAGTTACCACATCCATCGAGTGAATGTCCACACATGTATGAATCCTATAATTGGCGAATCAACTATGATGTATGACTGTCCTAACCCGCACCGTTTCCCACATGCGTAATCAAGATCGACTAGCGCGAGAAGCCCTGGTATTACGACACGTTCGGAAATTTCCAGGTAAGCCGGCACACCCGGGTGATCCCAATCAAACAGATCCGTTCTTGCTTGCAACTGGCACAATTCGTATCTTCCGACAGATATAACGATACTCCCGGCCTTTGAGCAATCTATATGACCGGGATTTGGAGTCGCTATATAAACGCGGTTCGGCAAATCCAGGTCTGCCATAAACGTTTCAGCCACAGTTGATCTCAGCTTTTCCCGGTATGTTGTTTTGACGCAATTCACACAATTATCATCCGAATCGGGAAGCCCATCTCCATCGGTATCTTGAAAACTATCACTTGTAATAAACCAGAATTCTTCGGCTGCGGTCAGGAGGTACCCTCAAAAAGTGTGGAAAAAGAGAAAAGCGGCGTGTATCCTGAGGTT